>NZ_CDRRUH010000034.1:0-32079 GCF_977045365.1 Fusicatenibacter sp. | reverse complement strand
TGCGACAGTGAAGGAACCGCGTTGAATTATGAGGTGGTCAGCGAAGCAATCAGCTCTGTCCGGTGCAGTGCCCCGCTGAGCGCAGACTGGAAAAAGCGTATAGACGAGGATTACAAAAAACGTGGAGGCCGTAAGCACAAGTAAGGTTTTTTTGAAGCCGGGGTGATGATTCACTCCGGCTTTTTTTCGTGGGCAATGAGCCAAAGTTCGGGCTTGCTTGAAACCTTGGCGAATGCCGCGACAGGGGAAAACAGTTAATGCAGTGCTTTTGAGGGACAAACTTTCGTACATTCATAGCAGAGAATACACTCTGTTCCGTTTTTCCGCCTGCGGGTTTCTTTATTAACCTCCACGTTCATGGGGCAGACCCGCAGACACTTCCCGCAATGGACACACTTATCCTCATCACAGTGGACGCGCAGAAGAGAAAAATAGCTCATGGGTTTGAGAAAAACCGTAATGGGGCACAGATACTTGCAGAATGCCCGATTATCTTGAAACAGGAAGGCAAACACAATACCGACAAGGTAATAAAGCGTATTTCCGGCCAGGAAAAGCCAGAACATGATTTGTTCCAGATGTGCCACATGCATCAGAAACAGACCGGACACTAACGCCAGAGACAGAAGAAACATCACATAGCGAAGGATGCCAAGCTTTTCTTTTCGTGGTTTCTGCGGCTGATTGTAGGGCAGAAAGTCCAGCACCATAGCTGTCCAGCAGGCGTAACCGCACCAGCCACGCCCAAAAAGCAGAGGTCCGAAAATTTTTGCAACCGCGTAGTGGATGGTCGCTGCTTCAAAAACGCCGAGAAACAGGTAGTACCAGAACCCTTCGATCTGCATATTTTCACGGGAAATCACGCCAAGGTACAGCAGCATATAGCTGCCAACAGCCAACTGGACAAAATGCCGGGCATACCGTTTTCCGGCGGTAAACAGTGCCGTTCCAAGCCCAAGGCAGGCTCCGATGTAGCTGAAATTCAGCAGATAGAAAAAATTGTCTTTTGTGAGCCACAGCGTAACTGCCACTGCTTCAAACAGCAGAAACAGCAGCATAGATGGCACATATTTGTGAAGTCTGTGATAGATTCCCATTATTCCTTTGCTCCACTGTTTTCTTGTTTTTCTTCAGTATAACAGAGAAATGAAAAAATAGTAACCAGATTCTTGTAAAACATCTGCAAAAAAAGTGAAACGACTACAGGCGCAGGACGGTTTTAGAACCGCCTGCGCCTGTAGTCGTTTGGAGTCATTCCAAACTGTTTTTTAAAAGCTGTCTGAAAGTGGCTCTGGCTGGAAAAACATAAAAAAGTACTGATGGTACTGATTGGTTTCTTTGTGAATTGAAGAAGACGGCGTCCCTCCTCGAGCTTACAGCGGAGAATAAAATCGCTGACGGTAAATCCAAGTGTTTCCCTGAAATACGTCGAAAAATAGGATTTACTGAAGCCTGCATATTGTGCAACATCTCCGACGGTAATGTGCTGATTGGTGTTTTGCTGGATGTACTGAATTGCCATTTGCAGGCGCTCATCGGTGGAGGTAGGAGTCTGTGCCTGGGCTACTTTTTCTGCAAAGGTATAAGGTATTTTGTCTAAAAGCTCGTACAGGATATCAGGATCGTTCGTCTGTTCTGCAAGCAGAATGAAATGGTCAGAAAGCTCATAGGCAGTATCATATTCGAGACCACCATCTATGGCGGCGCGGGTACAAAGCGTTGTACTTATAATAATATTGTTTTTCAATTGCCGGATAGCGTTATCGCCGGTAACACCTGTGTGAAAATTATCATCATTAAACTGAAGGGATTGAAACCCCTCCATATTTCCGGTTCTGACAAGCTTTAAAATAGCCTCTTCCAGTACATAGGATTTATTGTACACATAGTTCTCTTTTTTGTCGTAGCTCATCTGAACAATTTCGGGAGACAAAGCTTTCGGTGAGGCTTTGCCCGGAAGAAAATCGGAGGGTGTCTTCATTTCTTCATAAATACAGTAATTGATGAAAACCAGCTTTGAAATCAGGGATAATTTGGAAATATGTGGAATTCTTTTTAAAAAATCATGAAATTCCTCTTTTTGTTCATTTGAAATAACATAATCACAATACATCCTAAGAAGGGTTTCTTTGGAATAGGGAACATTTGAAACAGGACCGATGATAAGATACTTTGTAATGTCAAAATCCAATCGCAGACAACCAAAATAAACGCCGTAATCTGTGGCACAATAGGATACCCGATCCGGTTTGGAGATCAGAAGATCCATATATTTCTGCGGCGGAAATGTCAGTGAAGTCTGTGGCGGAACACAGGAGTCAAAATGATGGTCTGCATAGATGTACATGGGAATATTGTTATCGAAATAATACATAGATATAAAGTTTTCCACATTATAGTTCTGCTTCATGGTATGGGATCCTTTCTTTGCATGATATCAGAGTCAAAAACACTTTTGATATCCGATTACTGTGTGCTTTACGCTCACGCAGTCTTGATCTTTATAGTTATAGTAATGAAAACAGAGCAGGATGTCAATTGAAAACAGTGTAAATATATAAAAAATAGTATAAAAATGAAATACCTGTATCAAAAGGACAGTTATAATCTCAGTAAGATCAAACAAGAGCGCGATGCGAATGGAGGTAAAGCATGACAAGAGAGGAAATAGGTAACCTGATTTCCCAGATGACATTAGAAGAAAAAGCCGGCATGTGTTCCGGAGCGGATTTCTGGCATCTTAAGGGAATCGAACGACTGGGAATTCCATCGGTTATGGTCACGGATGGCCCTCACGGAATTAGAAAACAGGCAGAAGGCGGAGACCACCTTGGAATTAATGAGAGCGAGAAAGCAGTCTGTTTTCCGGCAGGCTGTGCAACAGCAGCAAGCTTTGACAGAGAATTGATCAAAAGACAGGGAGAAACAATCGGGCAGGAATGTCAGGCAATGAAGGTAAGCACGATTCTTGGACCGGCAATGAATATAAAACGTTCTCCTTTGTGCGGACGCAACTTTGAATATTATTCAGAGGATCCCTATGTATCATCTGAACTGGCGGCTGCATTCATAGAAGGTGTGCAGAGCAAAAATGTCGGAACAAGTGCGAAGCATTTTCTTGCAAATAATCAGGAAAAACGTCGTATGACAAATTCTTCCGATGTAGATGAGAGAACTCTTAGAGAAATTTATCTGGAATCTTTTGAGGGAGCGGTAAAAAAAGCAAAGCCGTGGACGATTATGAGCTCTTATAACCGGATCAATGGCGAGTTTGTAGGGGACAGTCCTGAGTTTCTCACAAAGATACTGCGCGACGAATGGGGATTTGACGGGTATGTGGTATCGGACTGGGGAGCAGTGAACGATCGAATCAAAGCCTTAAAAGCCGGACTTGACCTTGAGATGCCTCACGGAAGTGACGAGAACGATGAAATGATCGTAAAGGCTGTTGAAAGCGGAGAGCTGGATGAAAAAATACTGGATCTTACCTGTGAGAGAATTCTGGATATTATATTCAGATATACAGAAAACCGTGATGAAACAGCTGTATTTGACTATGAAAAGGATCATGAAACAGCAGCAGAGATTGAGAGTGAATGTATGGTTCTGCTGAAAAACGAGAACCAGATTCTTCCATTGTCCGGATATAAGAAAATAGCATTTATCGGAAAATATGCCAGGACACCAAGATATCAGGGAGGTGGAAGCTCTCATATTAACAGCTGGAAGGTAGAATCAGCGCTGGAAGCGGCAAAAACAATTCCGGAACTGGCCAATGTAACGTTTGCAGAAGGATATCAGGATGAAAAGGATGAAGTTGTAAAAGAGCTTCAGGATGAAGCCGTTAAAACAGCGTCTGATGCAGAGGTTGCAGTTCTGTTTCTTGGGCTTCCGGACAACTTCGAATCAGAAGGATACGACAGAAAGCATATGAATCTTCCGAACTGCCAGAACGAGCTTGTACAGAAGGTTCTTGAAGTACAGAAGCATGTGGTAATTGTGCTTCATAACGGCTCTGCCGTACTGATGCCATGGAAGGATCAGGTAGATGGTATTCTTGAGGCTTATCTAGGTGGAGAAGCAGTTGGAAGAGCTGTTGCAGAGGTTCTTGCAGGAATCAAAAATCCTTGCGGACGTCTGGCAGAAACATTTCCGCTTCGTCTGGAAGATACGCCCTGCTATCTGACATATGGAAAAGGTTATGACCATTCGGATTACAGAGAAGGTGTGTTTGTAGGATATCGTTATTACACATCCAGAAAGATGGAAACAGCGTTCCCGTTCGGACATGGTCTGTCTTATACAACATTTGCGTACAGTGATCTTCAGGTCAGTAAGAAAGAAATGTCTGACAATGAGAGCGTACAGGTAAGTGTTAAAGTAAAGAATACCGGAAAACGCGCCGGTAAGACAGTAGTTCAGCTCTATGTAGAGGCACCGGAGACAGAGGTTGTCCGTCCGGTCAGAGAACTGAAAGGATTTGAAAAGATTTTCCTGGAAGCAGGAGAAGAGAAGACCGTTACGTTTACATTGGATAAGAGAGCGTTTGCTTACTGGAATACATGCATTCATGACTGGTATGCAGAGGAAGGCTCTTATCAAGTGATGATTGGTGAAAATGCAGACCAGATGTGTGTGGGAGAAGAGATCACAGTGCATCCTGCAAAAGAACTTCCGAAAACATATTCCTTGAACACTTGCCTTGGTGAACTGCTGCGTGATCCAAAAGCACAGGCCGTGATGGGACCTTTCATGCAGGGAATGGCACAGAATGATGCGGCAAA
This sequence comes from Fusicatenibacter sp., assembly GCF_977045365.1. Classification (NCBI taxonomy): domain Bacteria; kingdom Bacillati; phylum Bacillota; class Clostridia; order Lachnospirales; family Lachnospiraceae; genus Fusicatenibacter; species Fusicatenibacter sp. The sequence goes on along the minus strand of NZ_CDRRUH010000034.1, from coordinate 27,295 downwards.
AGATATGGCAGAAGCACAGGAAAAGGATACGTCGGGAGCTGTGAATCAGGAAATGATGGCAGCCATGATGGAAGGCATGCCGCTTCGTCAGCTTCTTAGCTTTGTTCCGGGAATCAGGCGAGAGATGCTCGAGCAGATGGTAGATGCGCTGAACAGTTAGAATTTGTTCTTTACGACAAGAGGTAAAGAATGGTATAAAAAATATAAGAGGGGAACCAAAATGGCGAAAACAAAAAAAGAACTCGGCCTGGACTCAATGGGAGTCCAAAAATCAATGAGACTGACAGACTATCTCGGTGATGGTCTCGGACAGCTGCCACTGAATATTATGAGCTGCCTGGTCGGACAGATGACTTACTTCTATACAGAGAAGGTTGGACTTGCAGCAGGAATGGTTGCTACCATGCTTCTGATTGCAAAAATTTTCGATGCATTTTCAGATCTTGCAATGGGAAAAATCATGGACGCAGGGAAATCGCCAAAGGGAAAATGTCGTCCCTGGTTTTTGAGAATGGCAATTCCGGCATTTGTATCGATCATTTTACTGTTTACCGTACCTAAAAACATGGGAAGTGGTTTACAGGCAGCATATGTACTCATCACGAATGTATTGCTTACGGCAATTGTATATACAGCAGCGGCAATTCCCTACGGAGCTTTGATGGCAATCCGCACGGAAAGCTCTGAAGAACGTGGAAAAATGGGAATCTTCCGTGCAGCATTTGGATATATCGCAGGAATGGTAATTGCAATCCTTCTGATTCCAATTACAAATATGCTTGGCGGAACACAGAACGCCTGGATTAAAGTGGGAGTAATCTTTGGTCTGATTTCCCTGGTTTCTCTGCTTATTCTTTACAAGGTATCAAAAGAAAATGTGCAGATAGCAGAAAAAAGTGAAGACGAGAATGTACCGTTTGTAGAAGGAATCAAAATGCTTTTTAAGAATAAGTATTGGGTTATCATGCTTGTGCTTCAGTTCTTAATGAATATTTCGTATAGTTTAAGTACATCCGGTGGTACCTATTATGCAAAATATATCCTTGGAAATGATAACATTGTTGCGCTTCTCGGAGCAGTCGGACTGATTCCGACATTCCTTGGTTTCATTCTGACGGGACCGATGGCATCTAAATTAGGTATGACAAAAACATGTATGATTTCCTGCGCAATGGGAGCAGCAGCCTGCCTGGTGAGAGTATTTACCCCATACAGCCTTATGACATGCGTTGTAGGCGGAGCAGTGACAACCTTTGCTAATATTCCTTTGATGTGTCTGTTTGGACCAATGGTAAATAACTGTGTTGAGTACAATGATTACAAGTTCGGCAAACGTATCGTAGGTATGACCAACAGTGCCAACTCTTTCGGAATGAAGATCGGATCCGGCATCGGAGCATCCTTGATTGGATGGCTTCTGGCAGCAGCCGGTTACAAAGCAGCACTTGAAACACAGCCGGCAGCTGTAGATACAGCAATCTTTGCTTTTGGTATCTACATCCCGCTTGCACTTTTCGTAATCATGTTCATTCTGCTTCTGAAAAATGACCTTGAGAAGAGATATCCGGAGATTATGGCAGAATTACAGAAGAGAGAAGCAGCAAAATAGATAATAAATAGTAATATGAGGGGACGGAGCTGACAACAAGGTTCTGTCCCTTTTCGTACATATCTTTGAGATGGAGGAATTTATAGATGAAATTATATGATCTTAGAACAGAATACAGAGTAAACCCAATCGGACTTACGGATAAGGCACCGAGACTCTCATGGAAAATAGAGGCCGAAGAGCAGAATACAATCCAGACAGCATATGAAATTAATGTAACAGATGAAAATGGTAACGTTGTCTGGAACAGTGGGAAAAAAGAATCAGACCAGTCCGTTTTGATTCCTTACGAAGGTGAAAAACTGAAAGATGAAATGCTTTATAAAGTAGAGGTATCTGTGACAGATAACCATGGAAATACCGAATCCATCGAAGGAACATTTGAGACAGGAATTTTTGACAATACAGAGTTTATTGCAAAAATGATCACAAGTGATTTCCCGGCAGAAGAGACGGCATGCCCGGTATTTGGAAAAACATTTGTAACGGATAAAAAGGTAAAGAAAGCCCGTCTGTATGCAACGGCACATGGTGTATATGAAGCGACATTGAATGGACAGACCGTTGGTGATTACCGTATGGCACCGGGATGGACAAGCTATCACAACAGACTGCAGTATCAGATTTATGATGTGACAGAGCAGCTTGCAGCAGAAAATGAAATCACAATCACAGTAGGAAACGGCTGGTACAAAGGTATTTTGGGATTTACTTGCGAGCCAAATCGTTATGGTACACAGGCAGGGGCATTTGCAGAGCTTCATGTTGAATATGAAGATGGAAGCAAAGATGTGATCGCTACAGACGAAACATGGTCTGTAAAGACAGGAGAAATCCGTTACAGTGAAATTTACATGGGTGAGACAATTGACACGGATGCACCTAAAATTGCGGAAGGAAATGTTGTTGTGAAAGATTTTGACAAAGCAGTTCTGACTGCACAGGAAAATGAGCCTGTCCGTATCACAGAGAAAATTGCGGGTAAAGAGTTGATCGTGACACCAAAGGGTGAAAAACTGGTTGATTTTGGACAGATCGTTACGGGTGTTGTGGAAGCACATGTGAAAGGTGAGAAGGGACAGAAAATTGTAATCCGTCACGCAGAGGTTCTGGACAAAGACGGAAACTTCTATCCGGAGACACTTCGTCAGGCAAAATCAATTGATACCTTTATCTGCAACGGAGAAGAACAGATCTTCCGTCCGCGTTTCACCTTCCACGGATTCCGTTATATCTGTGTGGAAGGAATGGAAGAGTTTACAGCAGATCAGTTTATTGCGTGCGTGACACATTCCGATATGGAAAAGACAGGAGATTTCAAATGCTCTAACAAAAAAGTAAATCAGCTGCAGAGCAATATTACATGGAGTCAGAGAGATAACTTCCTCGATATCCCGACCGATTGCCCGCAGAGAGATGAGCGTCTTGGCTGGACCGGAGATGCGCAGGTGTTTTCATGGACAGCGGCATTTAACAGAAATACAGCACTGTTCTACACGAAGTGGATGCGTGATGTTGCAGCAGAATCATCGTTAGAAAAAGGTGTACCGCATGTTGTACCGGATATTCTGGGACAGTACAGTTCTTCTGCATGGAGCGATGTGGCGGTTATTGTTCCGTGGGTTGTCTATCAGACGTATGGCGATAAAGGGATCCTGGAAGAAAACTGGAAATGTATGCATGAGTGGGTAGATTATATCCGAAACAACTGTGGTGAAAATGGTCTCTGGCAGAGTGGATTCCAGTACGGAGACTGGCTTGCGCTGGACAAAGAAGAGAGCGCGGACAGAACCGGAGCAACAGATAAATACATGATTGCGAACGCGTACTATCTGTATGTGACAGAGCTTGTAAAGAAAACAGCAGAGGTGCTGGGAAAAGACGAAGAAGCGAAAAAGTATGCGGATCTTTATGAAACAACTTTGGATGCATTCCAGAGAGAATATTATACAGAGACAGGGCGTATCGTAAGCGAGACACAGACAGGTGCAATTCTTTCCCTGTATTTTCATCTTGCAAGAGAAAAAGACAGAAAACGCATTTTAGATACCTTGCTTACGAATATTGCAAACCACAAAAATCACCTGGCTACGGGCTTCGTCGGAACACCGTATATCTGCCATACACTCTCTGAAAATGGAGCACATGAGATGGCAGCAACACTCTTTATGAAGGAAGATTATCCGTCCTGGCTCTACGCAGTAAACATGGGAGCTACAACGATCTGGGAGCGTTGGAATTCTATCAAACCGGATGGAACCTTTGACGAATCGGGAATGAACTCCCTGAACCATTATGCGTATGGCTCTGTAGGTGACTGGATGTACCGCAAAGTTGCTGGATTATCTCAGGTAGAGCCGGGATATAAGAAGTTCCAGGTAAAACCAATGTTTGTAAAAGGCATGGAAGAGTGGGGCACAGAGTTTGAATCTGTTTATGGAAAAATCGTGGCAAATACATCCTGCAAGAACGGAAAGATCCATGTGCATGTAGAAGTCCCGGCGAACACAACAGCTGTAATTGTACTTCCGGAGAAAGAGGAAGTGTATGAGGCTGGTTCCGGTATATATGATTACGAATATGCAACAGAGACATGCCTTGCAGTAGAGAGATTCAGCATGGACAGCACACTTGGTGAAATCGTTGCAGAACCGCTTGCGGTGGAGATGTTCAACCAGATGGCCCCGGGAATGCTGGATGGCCCGATGATCCAATTCGCATATGGAATGACACTCGCAGAGCTGCTTGGGGCAGCACCACAGGCAAAACCGATGTATGAGGCAGTTGTGAATGCACTGAATCAGAAGGAAAAAGAAAATCAGTAAAGCGGTTTCCGGAGCGTGTCCTGAATAAGCGAGATGCATTTTGTGGAGCCTTTGATGCGGAGAAAGCAGGTGTGCTATGAAAAGAAAAATTATGATTGCTGCAGTGGCAGCTGCTGTGATTTTTGCGGTGATTGCGATTCTTTCCGTTTTGGCGCAGACACCGGCATTAATCTGACGAACCGAAATGACCACATATGTCAATTACTGCCCTGTGGTCCGGAAGAATAACGCTTGACAAGTAACCGATCGGTCACTATAATATAAGGTAACCGATCGGTTACAAATTTAAGGAGTGAAAGTATGACTGGAGATACAAAGGAGCGTATACTCGAAACAGCGCTTGAGCTGTTCGCACAGAGTGGATATCTGGGAACTTCTATGAGTGACATTGCAAAGCAGCTTGGTATCACGAAGGGTGCTTTGTATAAGCATTATAAAAGCAAACAGGAAATCCTGGACTGCATTGTGGAGCGGATGAATCAGATGGATTACGAACGCGCGGAAGAATATGAAATGCCGGAAACAGAGCCCGATGGTTTTGCCGAGGCTTATCTGCAGACCCCGATTGCACAGATTCATGATTACAGCATGGCGCAGTTTGATCATTGGACGAAAGAAACATTCTCTGCCAATTTTCGCAAAATGCTGACGCTGGAACAATACCGTGATCCAAAACTTGCGCAGCTTCATCGTGATTACCTGGCGGGCGGACCATTGGAATATATGGCGGCGATTTTTCGGAAGCTGGCGGATTCTGATGAAACGGCCATGCAGCTGGCGTTGGAGTTTTATGGACCAATGTATCTGCTCTACAGTGTTTATGACGGTGCAGAAGATAAGGAGTCCATTGCTCCTCTGTTAGATACACATATCAACCGGTTTATTGCCAAGGTAGAGTCTATTTACAGAAAGGATGGAAATGCAACATGATGGAAGCAGAAGAAAAGCGATGGGTTTTATGCCCATGGTGCGGAGCCAAAACACGTCTGCAGCTGTTCCGGGAAACAGAACTGAAAGCTTTTCCCCTGTATTGTCCAAAGTGCAGAAGGGAAAGCATTATCAATGCAAAGAACTTTATCAGTTTATGATGGCGATTATGGTCAAAACAGCAGGAAAAGGTCTTGCGGCGAAAGAAAACCGTACGCCGGAAGAGGATGATATGCTGGACATGATACTTCACGGTGGTGAGCGGGTCAAGTTTGCTGATTTAAAACAAGTGTTGGATTGGTATAAGAGTTGGAGGAATATGGATGATGATGAACGATAATATTACAATCCGTCTGGAAACAAAAGACGATTACAGAGCTGTGGAAAACCTGACCCGGGAAGCATTTTGGAATGTCTACCGTCCTGGCTGCATGGAGCACTATGTACTGCACTGCTATCGAAATGATCCGGCATTCGTGCCGGAACTGGACTTTGTGATGGAGCGGAACGGCGAGCTGATCGGGCAGGTCATGTATGTGCGGTCGGAGATTGCCTGTGATGACGGTCGGAAACTGCCGGTTATGACATTTGGCCCCATCGGCATTGCGCCCGCATATAAACGTCAGGGCTATGGAAAGTATCTGCTCGACTATTCCATGGAAAAAGCCCAGGAGATGGGAGCAGGTGCGCTTGCCATTACCGGAAATATTCTGTTTTACGGAAAGTCCGGTTTTGTCTCGGCAAAGACAAAGGGCATCCGCTATGCAGACGATCCGGAGGCGGATTATTTTCTCATCAAAGAGCTGATCCCAGGCTTTCTGGACGGTATTTCCGGCAATTATAAAGACCCGGAGGGCTATTTTATCTGTGAGAAGAACCCGGAAGCTTTTGAAAAATTTGAAGCCGCATTCCCCAAAAAGGAAAAGCTGAAACTGCCGGGGCAGCTGTTCTGATTCGAGCGATAAAGTCTGGCAGCAGAACGATGCTGAGGGGTAAGCAGGTGTGTGATAAAAGGAGAACAGGACAATGGGGGAATCCCGTGTCCTGTTTTTTTGCCCCTGAAAAGTGGAAATTTCCCATCCCCTCTGCATACAATACAGGTAGAGTATCTTTTCAAACCCGTTCAGAAAGGATGACCATTATGACGAAAGGCATTGTAAAAATAAAGAAAAACCGTGCATTTGTAGAGCAGCAGAATGGCGAGGTGGAAGTGGCTTCCGGGCAGTATGTGTATCTGAAAGTGGAAAATTGCTGGATTCCGGTGGTGGTGCGGTATTCGGCGCGGAGGAAGAAGTGGTATTTTAAGTATCTCGAGGAAATCCCGGTCTGCGGGCAGAAGGTGCTGCTGAAGGCGTAGCCGGTAAAGGGCGTTTCACGTATGTTTAACATTTCTATGATGTTCTGTTTATCTTTCCTATAGCAAGACCCGAAAATAATGCAAAAAAGGCAGTGCTGAATTTTTTGCATTATTTTCGGGTCCTGCTATAGTATAAACTTATACGTAACGTACAGGTCAAGAGTGAATTTTGCACGAAGGGAGAAAAGAATATGCCATCAGAAAAATACTATAAAGTAAACGAATTTGCAAAGCTGTGCGGAGTGACGCCGCGGACGCTGAAATACTATGAAACACGCGGCCTCATCCGCCCGGCACTGGTTGGGAAAAATGGATATCGGTACTACAGCCTTTCGCAGATAGATGAGATTTCGGCGATCCTTTTATTCCGCGATTACGGTTTTTCCCTCGAGGAAATCAAAACCATCATGGAACAGGACGACCTCGCCGGAATCGAGCAGCGGATGGGGATGATGCTTTCTATTATAAAAGAGCAGAAGAGAAAGCTTGAGCAGCAGGCCAAAAACATCCGCTACACCTGCACCCAGGTCGCTGAGGCGCGGAAATACCTCGGCGAACCATTTCTGCAGAACCGCGAACCCCAGCGCATTGTCTTCGAGCCTGTTGCCCTCATGAAAGATCATTCCTTCGTCATCAACTATCTGACCGACGGCCTGCGGAACGGAACAGCTTTCGGCGGCCCGGATCTAACCGTAAAAGGCCGCTACCAGACCGACTCCTCCGGCCCGGAAATTCTTTCCGGAAAGGGAATGTGCCTCTACGAAATGGGCTTTCCGCAGCACGAAACCGTAGAAAAAGTATTCACCGCCGCCAGGAATGCCGGTCTGTCACCGGAGAGTGTCTACTGCGAAATGGTACTGGAAAATGTTGTGCCAGAAAAATGTTTGTTTCAGTATTTTACGGCGGAGAGAGCACAGGTATAAAAACTTACAAAATCGTAATTTCTGCGCAGATGACGGAATGATATGGTATAATGACATCAGTAAGCGGTGTTGAAGATTACCTAAGTAAATGGAGGTATGATCTATGAACAAAAAAGAAGGCTACAGCAGACCGGGATTATTTGGAAATATTAATCATTACGATGAAAAAGGCCGCAAAACAGGCGAAAGCCGTCCTGGAATTTTTGGTGGGTATGTGGAATATGACAGCCAGGGGCATAAAACAGGTGAAAGCCATCCTGGAATGTTTGGCGGAATGAATCATTATGATCAGTCCGGTCACAAAACAGGCGAGTCCCGACCGGGAATGTTCGGCGGAATCAACCACTACGACGAAAAAGGCCACAAGACAGGTCACAGCAGCAGAGGAATCTTCGGCGGCTGGAACCATTACGATGACTGAGTGTTCTGTGAAAAAATACGAAAGAAAGTGTATGGGAGGAAAAGAATATGGACAATATAATCTGGTTTATCACGACAATTCCCTGCAGCGCCTTGATTACAGGATTCGGCATCTACGCATGGAACCGAAAGAAACCCATGTGGTTCTGGTCTGGTTCAAGCGTGAAAGAAAATGAGATTTCGGATATCCGGGCGTATAATCATGCCAATGGAGTTATGTGGATCGTGTATTCGCTGGTTCTGTGGACGGCGTCTATCGCGGGCTTCTGGAATGGAACAGCTGCGCTGACGTTGATCATACTTGCCATGGTGGTGGGATTACCGGCGCTTATGGTGGTATATCAGAGGATTTATAAAAAATATAGAGTATGAAGAAAAGTACAAAAGACAGTATCACGGAAATTATGGTTGTGCTTTCTCTGATCGCTTTAGTTATGACTTGGATCGTGCTGATCGTGGCAGATACAGAACCAGTATGTGCAGAATATGGTTGTAAAAAAAGTACATGGAATGGAAGTATCTACTGTATGAATCACGAGCAGCGGTATGGTAAGAAACATAAAAAGAAAAGCAGTTATATGCAGACAGCAAAACCGAACACATACCAGAATACAGATGGTACAGGAAATCTGCGTAAGACATATGATCCTTATGATACATCGGACTACAGCGACGGTGATGATTTCGCAGAGGAATGGGCAGAAGAGTTTGGGGACGGCGATTATGATTCCGGGTATGATGATGCGTATGACTATTGGGAAGAAAATCATTGAGAAAAGCTAACAGAAAATAAACAGGAAGGATGTTGCGTGCTGATGTTGGAGGATGAGTGTAGGAAGAGAAAATAAATGGAATTATTTATAATGAAAACCAATCACCAGATTATCGGCACGCGATTGTGAATGGAAATATATACTGCATTGTTTCGGAAGGGCTACGAGGAAAAAATAATTTGGTCTTTACGGGAAATCTGGATTATAAATACCATGCGGATGTGAATGATGATTATGTTATTCCAGATGTAATGGTCGCATGTGACAGAAAACACTTAAAAGGCGGATCTTATTCCGGTGTACCAAAGTTTATAGCAGAGATGCTTAGCCCTGCTACGGCGTTGAGAGATAAGACAGTGAAAAAAGAAATTTATCAGAACGCCGGTGTGGCAGAATACTGGATTGTATCGCCAAGAGAGCGGGCAGTGGAAATTTATTATCTGGAAGATGGGAAATATGATTTAAAGTATAGCTATATTCTGCAGGATGATGCAGAAGAGGCACATTATAATGCAGAAACCAAGATTGTGTTAAAAGAATTTCCACATATCAGCATGACACTGGCGGAGATTTTTGAAAATGTAGATTAAAAGGAATATAGAAATCAACAGGAAAGTCAGAAGATGAAATAAATATCTTCTGACTTTTTTGCACTAAGCGATAGAAGTTTTAAACTATTGGTTTAAAAATATAAAAATACCGCCGGCAAGAGACAAAAATTCTTCTCTTGTGCAGGGGGTAAACAGAACGAGCAGGTCTTCAAACGTTGCCTGACGAAGACGATCCTGCATATCATTTTTTATGGAAACCATGTGATCTGCGGCAGCTTTATCTTTCTGAGTCAGAAATTCATTATGCAGCTCCTGGATTCTGCGCTGTTCGGCAGCTTCCTGTTTTTTACGCTCCGATCGATACGAAGATCCAGCAAGCAGAGCGCAGATCAGCGTCAGACCGAAAACAAGAAGAAAAGAATAAAGATATGGATGACCGGGATGATTTTTATGATTCATAGGAAGCCTGGCTTTCTGAATGTAAAATTCGTAGATAAAGATCTTCTGTATCTGAGTTCAGTATAGCAAACGGAATTTTCTGCGTCAATGGAAAGGATTGGTTTCTCGATTTCCAAACTCATCATTTACACCGCCGAAAAAGTCTGCTAAGATAAAGAAAACTTGTTACCAAACGAGAAAACAGGAGTGATTTACTTTGAAAAAAATCTTATTTATCGCAACCGGCGGCACAATCGCTTCGAAGAAGACGGAAAATGGTCTGACTCCGCAGATTACGCCGGAGGAGTTATTGTCTTATATTCCGGAGGTGGAAGGCCTCTGTGAGATTACGGCGGTGCAACCGTTTAATCTGGACAGCTCGAATGTGGTTCCGGAGAACTGGAGCACGCTGGTGAAAGTGGTGAAGGAGCATTACGAGGATTACGACGGTTTCGTCATCGCGCACGGAACTGATACGATGGCGTACACCGCGGCGGCGCTTTCCTATATGATTCAGAATTCGGAAAAGCCGATCGTCATCACCGGAGCACAGCGGCCGATCAATCTGGATATCACGGATGCAAAGACAAACCTGTCCGACAGCTTTTATTACGCCTGTGATGATGCATCCCAGGGTGTGCAGATTGTGTTCGACGGAAAAGTCATCGCGGGAACGCGCGCGAAGAAGGTGCGGACGAAGAGCTACAATGCCTTTTCCAGCATCGATTTCCCGTACCTTGCGGTAATACAGGACCGCCGGATTCTGCGGTATCTGCCGATGCTGCCGTATGAAAAGCCGGTTCGTTTTTATGAAAACTTAAGCGATAACGTTTTTCTCTTGAAACTGATCCCGGGAATCAGCCCGGTATTGCTTCCGGCGATTTTTGAGCACTACGATGCGATTATTGTGGAGAGCTTCGGTGTCGGCGGTATTCCGGCGAGCATCAAGGAGCCGTTTTACGAGCTCTGCCAGAAGTACCCGGAAAAACTGATTATTATGTGTACCCAGGTTTCTCACGAGGGAAGCGATATGACCGTCTATGAAGTCGGCCATGAGATGAAAACCCTGTGCAACATTCTCGAGTCATACGATATGACCCCGGAGGCAGTCGCAACTAAAACCATGTGGCTTCTCGGCAACCGTCCGGATGATCATGAGAGCCGGGAAAAAGCATTCTATAAACCGATCAACTACGATACGGTCTGGAAATAAGAAAAAGAAAGACGGCAAAGAGGCTGTCATGGTCCGCAGGAAAGAAATAAGAAGTCAAAGAAGCAATGGGAACTACCCACTAAAGAAGAATTTCAGGCTGTCTTACCAGAAAAAGGTGAGGCGGTCTAATTTTTTTGCTTTTTTCCCTTTTGCAATCCATATCTTTTATGTTACAATAGGTTTTGTCAGAATTTTTATGTGAAAGGAACGAAAGAAAATGGAACAGGGTAAAATTTTTAAATTTCATAATGACCTTGATACAGACCAGATCATCGCATCCCAGTATCTGCTTCTGCCGAATCTGGATGAGATGAAGGGTCATGCCTTTGAATCGTTAGATCCGGATTTTGCAAAGAAAGTAAAACCGGGAGATTTTGTGGTAGGAGGAGAGAACTTCGGATGCGGTTCGTCAAGAGAGCAGGCACCGGGCGTCTTAAAAGCACTCGGCGTGCAGGCTGTCATCGCAAAATCCTTCGCCAGAATCTTTTTCCGCAACGCCATCAACATCGGTCTGCCGGCCATTGTCTGTAAAGATCTGCCGGATGCCGTAGAAGACGGGGACACCATGGTCCTCCATATGTCCGAGGGAACTGCAGAAGTGAACGGAAAAACGTACACCTGCACGAAGCTGCCGGAATACATGCAGAACATACTGAATCAGGGAGGCCTCATTGCATCTCTGAACCGCGAGGAGGAGTAAGACCATGGGAATGACAATTGCAGAGAAAATTATCGCCGCTGCAGCCGGCGTGCCGGAAGTAAAGCCGGGAGATATCCACACCGTAACACTGGATCGTCTGATGAGCAACGACGGAACCACCCATCTGACGGTTGATATGTACCGCAACAAATTAAACCACCCGCACATTGCGGATCCGAAAAAGCTCGTTTTCATCGTCGACCACAACGTGCCGTCCGACAGTCCGAAAACAGCAGCATCCCAGAAAAAGATGCGTGATTTTGCAAGAGAGAACAACATTGACTTCTGGGAAGGAAAAGGCGTATGCCACCAGGTGATGATCGAGAACTATGTCCGCCCGGGCGAGCTGATCTTCGGCGCTGACAGCCATACTTGCTCTTACGGAGCACTCGGCGCATTCGGCACCGGCGTCGGCTGTACCGATTTCCTGTACGGCATGGTAACGGGAACTTCCTGGGTACTCGTACCGGAAAGCGTAAAATTCAATCTTGTAGGAAAACTGCCGGAGGGCGTTTATGCGAGAGACCTGATCCTCACCATCATCGGCGAGGTCGGCGCAAACGGATGTAACTACCAGGTGATGGAGTTCACCGGTGAGGGAGCAAAGACGTTAAGCATCAGCGACCGTATGGCACTTTGCAACATGGCAGTTGAGGCCGGCGCCAAGACCGGTATCTTCGAGGCAGATGAGAAAGCTATCGAGTACCTGAAAGAGCACGGAAGAGAGCCAAAAGAAATCTTCCACAGCGATCCGGACGCAAAATACGTCAGAGAGTACACCTTTGACCTTTCCAAAGTCCGCCCGGTTGTTGCAAAACCGGATTTCGTAGACCGCGTTGTTCCGGCAGAGGAGACCTGCGGAACGCCGATCAATGAAGCATTCCTTGGATCCTGCAACAACGGAAGAATCGAAGATCTCCGCGTCGGCGCAGAGATCATCCGCGGAAAGAAAGTCGCAGAGGGTGTCCGTTTCCTTGTCGTTCCGGCGAGTCAGACGATTTACCGTCAGGCATTAAAAGAGGGTATCATCGATACCTTCATGGAGGCAGGAGCTATTGTGATGAACCCGAACTGCAGCGTCTGCTGGGGAAGCTGCCAGGGTGTCATCGGCGAGAATGAAGTGCTGATCAGCACCGGAACCCGTAACTTCAAGGGCCGTGCCGGTCATCCAAGCTCCAAAGTATACTTGGGATCCGCTGCTACGGTAACCGCATCCGCGATTGCCGGAAAAATTGCGACGGCAGATCAGATCTGACCATTTTCTTTGAGGGATACATAATATTTTTGGGAGAATAAACATATGGAAGCATTTACAGGAAAAGTATGGGTGCTTGGAGACGATATTGATACGGATATCATTATCCCGACCGAGTATCTTGCTTTAAAGACAATTGACGATATGAAACAGTACGGCTTTTCCCCGCTCCGCCCGGAACTGGCCGGACAGATTGAAAAGGGCGATATCATCGTGGCAGGAAAGAACTTCGGCTGCGGCTCCTCGAGAGAGCAGGCACCGGAGATCATCAAGGCGCTCGGCATTTCCTGCGTTATCGCGAAATCCTTTGCCCGGATCTTTTTCCGCAACTCCATCAATAACGGTCTTCTTCTGATCGAGCAGCCGGATCTGCACGAGGATATCAAAGAGGGCGACACCATCACCGTCAAGATGAATGAGCATATCGATTACAACGGAAAAACATACCCGATCGCAGCTCTGCCGGAGAACCTGATGGATATCATTCAGGCAGGCGGCCTGGTAAAGGCAATGCGCAAGCGCAACGGACTGGATTAAGAGCGGGAGGAAGAAACGATGGGCAATACAGTAATTGAAAAAATCATCCGCCACAACACCGGAAAAGACGTAAAACCGGGTGACATTGTGACGGTCAACGTGGACAGAGTCATGATTCATGATATCTTCATCCCGTTTGTCGGCGATAAATTCGAGGAGATGGGCTTCACAAAACTGTGGGACCCGGATAAAGTCGTTCTGATCTACGACCACCTCGTTCCGGCAAGCCAGGTGGACGATACGAGACATTTCCACAAAGGTGATGAATTTGCAAAGAAATACGGCATGAAAAACGTACACAGAAGCGACGGAATCTGCCATCAGTTAATGACAGAGGCAGGTTACGTAAAACCGGGCGATGTTGTTTTCGGAACCGACAGCCACACGACGACATACGGCTGTGTCGGCGCATTCTCTTCCGGAATCGGCTACACCGAGATGGCGAGCATCCTCGGAACCGGTACGATGTGGATCAAAGTGCCGGAGACGATCAAGGTTGTCATCGAAGGCGAGCTGCCGAAAAATGTCATGTCAAAAGACATTATCCTGCGTCTGATCGGTGACCTCGGTGCAGACGGCGCAACATACCGCGCACTGGAGTTCTCAGGAAGCACCGTGGAAAATATGACCGTGGCAAGCCGTATGACAATTGCCAACATGGCGATCGAGGCCGGTGCCAAATGTGCACTCTTTACCCCGGATGAGAAGACTGCAGAATACTGTGAGATTGAACTCAACGACTATCAGAAGAGCTTAAAAGGCGATGAGGATGCGAAATATCTGCGCACTATCACCTACCGTGCTGAGGACTTCGTGCCGGTGATGGCATGCCCGTCCCAGGTAGACAAGATCCGGGATACCAGCGTTCTCGAGGGAACCCCGATCGATCAGGTCTTCATTGGTTCCTGTACGAATGGCCGTCTCGAGGATCTGCAGGCAGCAGCCGAGGTCTTAAAAGACAAAAAAGTTGCTGACTATGTGAAACTGATCGTAACACCGGCAAGCCGCAAGATTTATCTGCAGGCAAGCAAAATGGGCATTCTCGATACACTGGCAGAGGCAGGTGCGATGATCACGCATCCGGGCTGCGGTCTGTGCTGCGGAAGAGCGGGCGGAATCCTCTCTGACGGCGAGCGTGTCGTAGCAACAAACAACCGAAACTTCCTTGGAAGAATGGGTACTTCCAAAGTTGAGATTTATCTGGCATCTCCAAAGACAGCAGCAGCATGTGCAGTGGCTGGAAAAATTGTGACGCCGGAAGTGTAAACGAACTTAACAGCAGAAAGGGAAAACAGACGACATGAATGGTTCAATGTTTATCGGAACCTGGTGGGCACTTGTCCCGCCGCTGCTTGCAATTCTGCTTGCATTTGTCACAAAAGAAGTTTACAGTTCCCTGTTCATCGGATCGGCGGTCGGTGTCCTTCTGTACACCGGCTTCCATCCGTGGGATGCGTTTACAAGCTTCTTTGAAATTTTACGGAACAGCATGAACATCAACATTCTGATTTTCGATATCCTGCTCGGCATGGTTGTCGTGCTGATGGCGAAATCCGGCGGCTCGGCGGCGTATGGAAAATGGGCGGGTACGAAGATCAAAACGAAGCGGAGCGCGCTTCTGGCAACGATGGGGCTTGGTGTTCTGATCTTTGTGGATGACTATTTTAACTGTCTGACGGTTGGCTCTGTCATGCGTCCGGTCACGGACAGCCACAAGGTTTCCCGCGCGAAACTCGCATACATCATCGACTCTACCGCAGCGCCGGTCTGCATTATCGCGCCGATCTCAAGCTGGGCGGCAGCCGTCAACTCGTATGTGCCGGCGGATGCGGGAATCAGTGGATTCCAGCTGTTTCTGCGGACAATTCCGTATAACCTGTATGCGATCCTTACAATTGTGATGGTCTTTTATATCTGCTACACTGGCTTTGATTTCGGTCAGATGAAGCTCCACGAGGATAATGCCGCCAAAGGTGATCTTTTCACGACCGGAGGTGAGGAGTTTGAGCAGGTTTCCGAGCAGGAGGTCAATCCGAACGGAAAAGTCATCGACCTGGTGCTCCCGGTTGCCGTGCTGATTGTATCAGCGATCGGAGCGATGGTGTACACTGGCTTCCTCGGCGGCGCGGACAATGTGATTTCCGCGTTCGCAGGATGTGATGCAGAGACGAGTCTGATTTTTGCCTCCGTCGTGACGATCCTGTTTATGATGGCGCTGTATCTGCCGCGGAAGGTCATCACCTTCAAGAGCTTTATGGACAGCCTGTCCGAGGGCTTCAAGCTGATGGTTCCGGCGGTTACGATTCTCGTCTTTGCGTGGACCTTAAAAGGCGTCGGTGATGCGATGGGCCTGGCCCAGTTTGTCGGAAGCGTCGTGGGAGACCATGCATCCGCAAGTATTTTTATCCCGGTGGTGCTGTTCGCCGTGGCGGTGTTCCTTTCCTTTTCGACGGGAACCTCCTGGGGAACGTTCGCGATTCTTGTGCCGATTGCAACGGGCATGTTCGCAGCCGGAACAAATCTGGAGATGATGATTATCTCGGTATCCGCCGTATTGGCCGGAGCGGTCTGCGGTGACCATATTTCGCCGATCTCGGATACGACGGTTATGTCAAGTGCGGGTGCGCAGAGCAACCATCTGAACCACGTATCGACGCAGATGCAGTATGCGGCCGTTACGGCGTGTGTCTGCCTGGTGGGATATCTGATTGCAGCCGTGACCAGAACGTGGTGGATCACACTTGGCGTCAGCCTTCTTCTTCTTTTAGCTGTTTTAACCGGAATGCGCAGATTTTGCGCAAAAAAAGCGGAAAACGGCAAAAAATAAAAAAGAAAACAGAAAAACGCGTGAAATGCTTGACGGGAGAGAACAAGAACCGTATACTAAAAAATAGAACAAACATTCACAGGACAACGGTGTCCTGCAAAGAAGAAGCGGAACGCTTTTGGAGCAGGAATGTGAATTGGAACAGAAGGAATTGGATTTTTCAAAGTCCAGTTCCTTCTGTTTATCTCTGTTAAAATGGCATCGGAGCTGTGAAATGCAGGAGAAGAAAGGAGGCATTCCGGGGCGAAAACGCTTTGGAAAAGGGAAGGACTGTTATGGTCAGAAAGATCCTAGCAGACAATGGCAAAAACAAAAAGGGAGAAAATATATGATATTTGGAAAGTACATTAACAAATACTACCTGAAGAATGCGCCCATTCTGATTCTCGGTCTTGCAGCGCTGATTCTCGTAGATTATTTCCAGCTTTTCATACCGGAACTGTACCGCATGGTCATCAACGGCATGAACGGCGATCCCGTTCTGGTCAACGGCCAGGCGGCGGTGTTTGATATGGAATTTCTGCTGGATCAGGTCTGCCGGCCCATGATTATTACCATTATCGTCATGGTAGTCGGCCGTTTCCTGTGGCGTGTCTGCTTTTTCGGCTCCGCGATCCGCGTGGTGACCGATCTTCGTACCCGCATGTTCGCGCACAGCAAGGAGCTGTCCCAGGAGTATTATCAGGTCAACAAAGTCGGAAACCTGATGAGTCTCTACACGAACGATCTTGATACGGTGCAGGAGTGCTTCGGCGACGGTATTCTGATGTTCTGCGATGCACTGTTCTTAGGCCTGCTTGCCGTGATCAAAATGTGGCGCATGAACCACTTCCTGACCAGTCTTTCGATGATCCCGATGGCATTTCTGATGGCCGCCGGCACAACGCTCGGCAAATACCTGATGAAAAAGTGGGAGGAGCGTCAGGCGGCCTTTTCTGAGCTGTCCGATTTTGCGCAGGAAAACTATTCCGGTCTCGCCGTCATCAAAGCGTTTGTCAAAGAGACAAAAGAGCTGATGATGTTCCGAAAACTGAACCGCGAGAACGAGGACATCAACGTAGAGTACACAAAAATTTCCACACTGCTGAACATTATGGTAACGCTGTTCGTCGAGTCCGTCATCTGCGTAATCTTAGGCTACGGCGGCTATCTCGTTTACTGCGGAAGCTTCGATGCCGGCCAGCTTGTCGAGTATATCGGCTATTTCTCGGCTGTTGTATGGCCGATCATGGCGGTCTCCATGCTGATCGAGAAAACATCCCGTGGAAAAGCGTCCTTAAACCGTATCACCGAGCTGCTTGACGCAAAAGTCGATGTGCAGGACCGCGGCGGTGTGCAGGATCTGCCGTCCATTCACGGAAAAATCGAGTTCCGCAATCTGACCTTCCGCTATCCGGACGGGGAGTACGATGTGCTGAAAAACGTATCGTTTACCATTGAGCCGGGCGAGAGTGTCGGCATCGTCGGAAAAACCGGTTCCGGAAAGACGACCATTGTCGATCTGCTGCTCCGCACCTACAATGTGCCGGACGGAACGCTGTTCATCGATGACCACGATGTCAACACCGTTTCCATCCACTCCGTGCGTGAGGGCTGTGCCTACGTGCCGCAGGACAACTTCCTGTTCTCCGACACGATTTCCGGCAATATTTCCTTCGCCTTTGATGACGAAAACCAGGAGGCGGTCGAGGATGCGGCGATGATGTCCGATGTCCATGACAATATCGCAGAGTTCAAAGAGGGCTACCGCACCGTTCTTGGCGAGCGCGGTGTGACGGTTTCCGGCGGACAGAAGCAGCGAATCTCGATTGCGCGTGCGCTGATGAAACACGCACCGATTCTGATTCTCGACGATTCCGTCTCTGCGGTTGACACCAAAACGGAGCGCACGATTCTCGACAATCTGAAAAAACGTGAGGGACTGACCACGATTCTGATCGCACACCGGATTTCAACGGTGGAGCAGATGGACAAGATCGTGTTTGTCGAGGACGGAGAAGTCCATGCAGTCGGAAAACATGAGGATCTGTACCGGACCTGCACGGCATACCGCAAGATGGTCGATCTGCAGAAACTTGAAGAGGAAGCGGGGGAGGAGTAGAAATGCACAATTATTATCCGATTCTCTGGGTCGGCGCGATCATCGGCGTGATTTCCACCCTGCTGATTGTGGCCGCGTTTGTAGTGAAAGATGGAGAAAAAGAAACCGGCTTTGAGCGGAACATGAAAGACAGTGAAATCATGCAGCGTCTGATGGATTACGCAAAGCCGTTTTACCGCCAGTTTATCGTTGTTGGATTTCTGATGCTGTTTTCGATCGCGTACGATATCATTTCGCCGCTGATCGTCGGCGAAATTGAGGAGCTCGTCGTTGGAAAATTCGCGCTGAATACCCTGTTTCTGTGGGTAGCGGGCTATGCGGCAATCCTTCTTGTCTCGATGGCGTGTACGTATTTCCAGGCCGTGATTCTGCAGAAGACGGGCCAGAAGATCATTTCCAATATGAGGGAGGATCTGTTCGTCCACATCGAGCGCCTTTCCCACGAGCAGTTAAATGAGATTCCGGTCGGAAAGCTTGTCACAAGAACGACAAACGATACGAACGCGATTTCGCTGATGTTTACCAACCTTCTGGTCAACCTTCTGAAGAACTTCTTCGTGATCATCGGTATTCTGATTGCGATGCTGTTTCTGAACTATGAGCTGACGCTGATGGTGCTCTGTTTCGTGCCGTTTATCGTGCTGTTCTCGATTATTTTCCGCAAATTCTCGCGAAGAGCACACCGGAAAGTAAAAGACTGTACTACGGACATCAATACGTATCTGTCGGAGAACCTCTCCGGTATGAAAATCACACAGATCTTCAACCGCGAGGATGCCAAGATGCGCGAGTTTACCGACAAGAGCAACGCACTCGGCCGCGCACAGCAGGAGCAGATTTTCGTGTTCGGTATTTTCCGTCCGCTCGTCTACATGCTGTATATCAGCTCCGTGCTCTGCCTTTTGTATTTAGGCGGCAAGGGCTATCTGGAGGGAACGTCGTTCCTCGGCCAGACACTGACCAGTGGTATGATCGTCAGCTTTTACATGTATATCTCAAAATTCTTCAACCCGATCCAGAACCTGGCGGAGCAGTTCAACTGGCTGCAGTCCGCATTTGCATCCGCCGAGAAGGTATTCTCGATTCTGGATCTCGAGCCGAAAATGCAGGATGCGCCGGATGCGATCGAGCTTACCGACATCAAGGGCGAGATCGAGTTCCGCGACGTATGGTTTTCCTATATCCCGGGCGAGTGGGTGTTAAAAGGCGTTTCGTTCCACGTCAATCCGAAAGAGACGATCGCGTTTGTGGGTTCCACCGGTTCCGGAAAATCGACGATTCTTTCCCTGATCTGCCGGAACTACGAGTTCCAGAAGGGTGAAATTCTGATCGACGGCATCGACATCCGAAAGATCAAGATCGATTCCCTGCGGAAGAAATTCGGCCAGATGCTGCAGGATGTATTCCTGTTCTCGGGAACGATCCGAAGCAACATCATTCTCCGCGAGGAGGGGATTTCCGATGAGGAGATCATGGACGTCTGCCATTACGTGAATGCCGACCAGTTCATCAACAAGCTGGATCACGGCCTCGATGAGCCGGTGCGGGAGAGAGGAAACAACTTCTCTGCAGGACAGCGCCAGCTTCTCTCGTTTGCGCGTACCATCATCCATAAGCCTTCGGTCATGATTCTTGACGAGGCGACAGCGAACATCGACACCGAAACCGAGCTTCTGATCCAGGATTCCATGGAAAAGATGAAGAACATCGGAACGATGCTGATCGTAGCGCACCGTCTTTCGACGATTCAGCATGCGGATGAGATTATCGTGTTGTCCCATGGAAAAATCGTGGAGCATGGCACGCATCAGGAGCTTCTGGCGGCGCAGGGAAGATATTACCAGCTCTACACGCTGCAGTACCATCGCGAGCAGAGTGAGAAACAGAGCGGAAGAAAGTAAGAAAATTTTAGAACAATAAAGACAATTTACAAAAAGGGAGAAATTTTGTTTGTGCAAAGTGACAAAATTTCTCTTTTTTTTACGGCGTATCATATTAAAATGAATTTATATCAATATAGTCATATGAAAAATATATGAGTATAATACGATATCCGTTTTTCCATCTCAAAAAGCGGGCGGTTATAATAAGGGAAACAAAATGGCAGGCACCAAAAAGCCGGGCCGTCTGTTGAAAGAAAGGGAAAATGTATGGAAAAGAAAGCAAGCCTTGCAGGACACCTGCTCTCGGAAAACCAGATGTCGGAAGCATTTATCAACAGCATGTTTCTGGCGCTGTCCGGCGGTTTTCAGGATGCCTACACGTACAATTGCAGAGATGAAGTATTCTCAAATGCCCAGACGGGAAACGTTGTGCTGATGAGCCAGAATTTTCTGGAAGGAAACTTTACGGCAGGCCTTCGGTATCTCTTCCCGATCCTATTTTTTGCGATGGGTGTATTTCTGGCAGAAAATTTCCAGGAGCATTACCGGTATGCAAAGAGGCTGCACTGGCGGCAGGTACTTCTCGCGGCGGAAATTGTGATCCTTGCGATCGTCGGATTTATTCCGTCCTCTTACAATATGCTCGCGGCGATGCTCGTATCGTTTGCGTGCGCGATTCAGGTACAGACCTTCCGCAAGGTCGGCGGTTATTCGTATGCAAGCACCATGTGCATCGGAAACCTGAGAAGCGGAACCGCAGCGCTGTCCATGTATCTGCGGGATAAGAAAAAAGAACAGCTCCGTCAGGCCGGATACTATTTCGGCGTGATTCTGGCATTCGCTATCGGCGCCGGAATCGGAGGCGTGTTCTCCATGCTGTATGGAATCCATGTAATCTGGATTTCCTGCGGACTTCTTCTGGTGAGCTTCCTTCTGATGTCACTGGAAAAGTACCGCTGAGAAATAAGAGAGAGTGAAGAAAGAAGGCTGAAAAAATGGAAGTATTTCTGGAGTGCTGTATGACATTATTCTTTTCAGCGGCCATGCTGCTGCTGATCGTCCGCCTGGCAAAGGGTGAGGAGAAAAACATGATGTTTGCGCGTGTGTTCTCCCTGGCATCCAACGTCGGTTTCTGGATCGGAATTGTCCGCATCGCTGTGCTGAACCGGAGCGGATTTCTGATGTTCTTCTACATCACAGGCGCAATGCTTTCCTACACGGCGATGGTATTTGCCATGCCGCATAAAAAAGAGCAGATTGCCGGACAGCAGGCATAAATGAAAAAAGAAGACCCTGTATACGGGAAGGATGGAGCAGCGATGTTCCGTCCGCCGGTACACAGGGTCTTTTTCTGTTTCAAACAAAAGTTCATGAAAGCTTATACGCGTTCCAGAAGCTCCTCGATCAGCTCTTTTGCCGCCGCGTTCTGGTGCTGCCGCGGGTTGATGATCAAACAGATTTCACGTTTTGGGGCCTCTTCGATGAGCGGAATCCGACAGACGGTACGGCTCTTTAAGGCATCGCGTGCCAGCTCCTCCGGATAAAATCCGATGCCGAGGTTATACTCGACCATAGGAAGAATCTGATCCGTTGTCGCTGCCTCCATATCGGGATGGAAGGCGAGGTTGTGATTCAGAAAGTATTCGGCGTACAGCTCCCGCGTGCCGGTGTCTTTGGCAAGCGAGATAAAAGGATATTCTGACAATTCGCCGAGATGATGCGGTTCTGCGGAAAGGGATGCATATTTCGATCCGCCGATCAGAATTTCCTGGAATGGGAAAATCGGGATCTTGTGCAGCGGTTTGCGGATTTCCACCGGGCTTGTGACGACTGCGAAGTCGACCAGACCGTTTTCGAGCGCCTGGATGGCCTGCGGCGTCGAGTGGTTGGAGATGCGCAGGCGGACGTGCGGATAGCGGGTGTGGAAGTGCTCCAGGCGGGAGAGCAGCATCAGACGAAGCGCTGTCTCACTCGCACCGATTGTGATAAGGCCGCTCTCAAGAGAACGCTCAAGAGCCAGCTCCTCCTCAACCGTGCGGAGCTGTTCGTAGGCAACGGCCACACGCTCATATACCTTTTCGCCCTCCGCTGTCAGTGTGACACCCTGGTGGGAGCGGATAAACAGTTTGCAGCCAAGCTCACTTTCCAGATTGTTCATGCACCGTGTGATGTTGGGCTGGTTGTTTTTCAGAATTTCCGCGGCTTTTGTAAAGCTGTGATATTGTGCTACGAAGTAAAAAATGCGATAATAATCATATGTAATCATAAAAACCTCCGAGGGATGAAGAAAGAAATTTCATCCATGATTGCTTCAATATAAAATACATGCGCCGGGTTGTCAAGGGATTTCTGAGGATGGTCCGGCCGGATTGTGCGGGGATGGCAGAAGAGAAGTGGAAATTTTTTGAAAAAACACTTGCAAAATACCCGGACAGGGTATATAGTGTAGAAGAAAACAAGATACCCCATTGGGGTATATAAAAAAGAAAATCCAGAACTACAGAAAGGAAGACATACGATGGAACAGTACAATGTAACCGGCATGAGCTGCGCCGCCTGCCAGACCCGTGTCGAAAAAGCCGTGTCAAAGGTACCCGGTGTCACATCCTGCGCAGTCAGCCTTCTGACAAATTCCATGGGCGTGGAGGGAACGGCCTCCCCGGCAGAGATTATTGCCGCTGTGGAAAATGCAGGCTACGGTGCGTCGAAAAAAGGCGAGAAGGGAAGCACATCACAGTCGGCTTCCGCAGCAGAATACGAAGAGATGCTGAAAGACAAGGAAACACCGGTTATGAAACGCCGTCTGGTGAGCTCCGTTCTTCTTTTGATTCCGCTCATGTATTTCTCCATGGGCCATATGATGTGGGGATGGCCGCTGCCGAAATTCTTTGAAGGAAACCACATCGCAATGGGACTGGTACAGCTCCTGCTTACGATTGCGGTCATGGTCATCAACCAGAAATTCTTTATCAGCGGTTTCAAGAGCCTCTGGCATAAAGCACCGAACATGGACACGCTGGTAGCGCTTGGTTCTACCGCATCGTTTGTATACAGCGTCTACGCCCTGTTTGCCATGACGGGAGCGCAGGTACAGGGGGACATGGATGCAGTCATGAGCTATATGCATGAATTTTACTTCGAGTCCGCCGCCATGATTCTGACCCTGATTACCGTCGGAAAAATGCTGGAGTCGATTTCCAAAGGAAAAACGACCGATGCGTTAAAGAGTCTGATGAAGCTGGCTCCGAAGACCGCCGTTCTCTTAAGAGACGGAAAAGAAGTGGAAGTCGGCATTGATCAGGTGAAAAAGGGCGATCATTTCATCGTCCGCCCGGGCGAAAATATTCCGGTGGACGGCGTTGTTCTGGAGGGAACGAGTGCCGTCAACGAATCCGCGCTGACTGGCGAGAGTATTCCGGTGGATAAAGAGGCCGGCGACCGCGTATCGGCGGCGACCTTAAACCAGTCCGGTTTCCTGACCTGTGAGGCGACGAGAGTCGGAGAAGACACAACACTCTCCCAGATCATTCAGATGGTCAGCGATGCGGCAGCGACAAAAGCGCCGATCGCCAAAGTGGCCGATAAAGTTTCCGGTATTTTTGTGCCGGCCGTTATCTGCATTGCACTTGCTACGATTGTGATCTGGCTGTTCGCAGGAGAGAGCGTTGGCTTTGCGCTTGCAAGAGGTATTTCCGTTCTCGTTATCAGCTGCCCGTGTGCGCTCGGCCTTGCAACACCGGTTGCGATCATGGTCGGAAACGGAATGGGAGCAAAACACGGAACGATGTTCAAAACCGCAGTTTCTCTCGAGGAGACAGGAAAAACACAGATCGTTGCACTCGATAAGACCGGAACCATCACAAGCGGCGAGCCGCAGGTAACTGATCTTGTCCCGGCGGACGGTATAAGTGAGGAGGAGCTTTTAAAAGGTGCCTTTGCACTGGAGCAGAAAAGTGAGCATCCGCTGGCCCGTGCGATTCTTGCACTTGCAGAGGAAAAAGGCCTGGTCCGCGAAGAAGTCAGTGATTTCTCTGCGCTTCCTGGAAACGGCCTTGTGGCAAAACGGAACGGAAAAGAGCTCTGCGGAGGCAACCGCGCACTGATTACGAAAAAAGCGGTTCTCTCGAAACAGATGGAAGAGCAGGCAGCAAAACTTTCCGAAGAAGGAAAGACGCCTCTGTTCTTCCGTGAAGACGGAAAGATGCTCGGTATGATCGCGGTTGCGGATGTCATCAAAGAGGACAGCCCGCGTGCGGTGAAAGAGCTGCAGAATATGGGAATCCGTGTCGTGATGCTGACCGGAGACAATGAGCGCACCGCGCGTGCCATCGGCGCACAGGCAGGTGTGGACGAAGTCATCGCAGGCGTTCTGCCGGATGGAAAAGAAGCGGTCATCAGCCGCCTGAAAGAAAAAGGAAAAGTAGCGATGGTAGGAGACGGCATCAACGATGCACCGGCTCTGACCAGTGCGGATATCGGTATTGCCATCGGAGCAGGAACCGATATCGCGATCGATGCGGCAGACGTTGTCCTGATGAAGAGCCGCCTCTTGGATGTACCGGCAGCGATCCGCTTAAGCCGTGCGACCCTCAGGAACATTCACGAGAATTTGTTCTGGGCCTTCATTTACAATATCATCGGTATTCCGCTGGCTGCGGGCGTATGGATCCCGCTGTTCGGCTGGAAGCTGAACCCGATGTTCGGTGCGGCGGCGATGAGCCTTTCGAGCTTCTGCGTTGTGACAAACGCCCTGCGTCTGAATCTGTTTCGGATGCACGACGCGTCAAAAGATAAAAGAATCAAAAACGAAATTCCAAAGGAGGATCTGAACATGACAACAGAACAGGGAATGGTAAAAACCATGACAATCGAGGGCATGATGTGCGGCCACTGCGAGGCGAGAGTGAAAAAGACACTCGAGGCAATCGAGGGTGTTGCATCCGCAGAAGTAAGCCATGAAAAAGGAACTGCCGTTGTAACACTGACAGCTCCGGTATCAGACGATGTGCTGAAAACAGCCGTAGAGGCACAGGATTATACCGTAAAAGGAATCCAGTAAAACAGGAAACATTGAGAAAAGGAAAACGCGTCTGGAATGAAAATTTCCGGGCGCGTTTCCTTTTTCTTACCAGATATAGCAAAAATATTGCGATTTGTTCGGAATTTTCGTGACAAAAGGACAAAAATCCGTTAGGATAGAGAAAAAGAAGAGCAAAAACAAAAAGGGTTTTTATTTTAGGAGGTTTTTACACCATGACAGAGTACAGACTTGCAAAGCCGGAGGAGTGGGAGGACTGTATTGAACTTGCCAATTATGTGTTCAGCACAGCACACCGTCCGCACGACTTTGAGCAGTTAATTCCGAGGGTTTATCAGGCCGGACCGGAAATGGCACGGATCCACCGCGTCGCCGTTGCGGAAAACGGCAGACTCCGGGCCGAGATTGCGGTGCTTCCGCAGCAAATGGCAGCAGGGGGCAAGCTGCTCCGCGTAGGATATGTGGGAAGCGTTTCCGTGCATCCAAAGGCAAGGGGCGAAGGTCACATGAAGCGTCTTCTTGGCGACTGGATTACGGATCTGGAAGGAACGTGTGACCTTCTGGCACTGGACGGCCAGAGACAGCGGTATGCCTACTTTGGCTTTACGCCGGGAAGTGAAAAATACACGTTTTACCTGGATGTGGCAAATGTGCGCCATACCTGGAAAAACGGGGAACTCTCCGCTTACACCTTTGCGCCGCTGTTTCCGGAAAACGGCGAAGCGGACGAAGAGGCGGCAGCCTTTGCAAAGAAGCTGAATGAGGCAAAACCGCTTTACGTGGTAAGAGAGGATGTGAAAGCCTGCCTGAAAACGTTCGGCGAGCAGGCAATTGCAATCTGGAAAAACGGTGAGCGGATCGGATATCTGGCACTTTGCGGCGGAAACCAGGTTGTGGAAGCAGAAGTGTTGGAGGAACAGGATTTCGTTCCTGCACTTGCCGCTTATTTAAAAGAAAATGCGCTTGACTCTCTTTTCATTTCCATTCCGGTGTATGAGACCGGAAAAGCGGCAGCGTTATCGGAAGTCTGCGAGAATTTCACAAAAGAGCGCTGCGGTTCCGCGATGTACCGCATTTTTGAGTTTGCAGACGTTATCGAGGCAATGCTGACCATGAAAGCAGAGACGATGGGCATCAGCGATGGAACGTGGTCTGCTGTATTGGAGGGGCAGCCGGTGACCGTGACGGTAAAAGATGGAACTGTGACCGTGACACGGGAAGCCCAACCGGGGGCAGATGTACTCAACCGGGAGCAGGCGCAGGAACTGCTTCTTTCACCGCTGGCAAGTAAGGGAAGCAAGGTTCCATCTGAAATCTGGAAGAACATTCCATCCGACTGGTTCCCGCTTCCGCTGTACTGTGCGACGGCAGACGAATTTTAGGCAATCACTGTTGGGAGGCAGAGAAATATGAACGAGACAGAGAAACGAGACAGAAGAGACGAAAAAGAAGAAATCCGGTACCATGTGATTTTCTACGGCCAGGTGCAGGGTGTGGGGTTCCGTTACCGGGCGTATTATGCTGCCTATCAGCTCGGACTGACCGGATGGGTGAGAAACTGCTGGGATGAGACGGTGGAGATGGAGGTGCAGGGCGATGATGAGACGATCACGGAGATGATCAAAAGGATCCGCACCTCCAGCTACATCGAAATCACGGATGCAAAATGGACGAAGATTCCGCTGGAATCGGAATTCGGTTTCCATATCCGGTGATCAGGGCTGCCTTTTCTCTTTTTCCGGAATTTCTACGAGGATGATATCATTGCCGATCTGGCAGATGCGGTCCCACGGGATCACAAAATCCTCGCCGTGGCAGAAAAAGCCGCAGAATTTCACAGGCCCCGGAAGAACGAGTCCGGTAAGATGCCCCGTTTTTGGATTGAATTCCACATCAATCGGACAGCCGAGCGTTTTGC
>NZ_CDRRUH010000033.1:0-33360 GCF_977045365.1 Fusicatenibacter sp. | reverse complement strand
CACGCAGGAAAGTTAGACTGACATCTGGAGAGCCGGATACATCGAGAGGTGTAAGTCCGGTTCGGAGGGGAGTTCTCGGAAACCTGCCATAGTGATATGGTAAGGCGCCGGGTTCTTACCCTACTTGCTGCGGACTGTCATTGTATGCGGGGGTATCTTATGTAAAGGCAGAGGAAAAGGGTTCTTCTGATTACGATGCTTATTTGCAGGAAACAGGGATGCCGGAGAATGAGATACAAAAGCTGGATGAGCATGTGAAACAATTTATTGTCGATGATTTAAAAAGCGGAGATGGAAAATTTGAGTATATGAAAATCGATGTAGGAAAACAGGCGATGAATGGAAGAGAGGAAGATTTCGAAGGGATTGAGTTCTATGCATCGGCTTTTCAAAATGGTTCGACGATTTATATTTATCCGACCTATGAATTTACAGAGAACAAAAAGCCCTGTGGAAACGACAGCTTTTCCTTTTTGCTGGGAGAGGCAATAAGACCATATGAATTTGGAGGAATCTTATGGTACAAAAACAGCAAAATGAACGACTGGGAGATCAGTGGAAATCTTGTCGCAAATAATCAACAGCTAAACGGCGCCAGCTATTCCGGAAGCCAGCTGGGAACACCGAGATCTGCGATGAAGTTCATGGGAACCACATACTGCCATGCATCGGTGGGGACGGGGAATGATAACAGAATTGTGATGGGGTATTCGTATCAGCCGAAGGAAGTAAGAGTTGAGTTATTCGGATGGCAGCTTTCAGGAAAGCAAATGATTTTTGTGCTGGCGGGAGGAATTGTTGTGGGGATCGTATGGTGGAGAAAAAATAAGAGTAGGACACAAAAATAGTCGCTCCTGTCTGGAAACTAGGCGACCATTTTTGTATAATTAGTAAACAGGCTGACCGTTTAACGGCAGCACTCTTGAATTTAAGAGTATGGATGCTGTCAAAACGGTAGGCGGTTAGTCCTTCGAAAGAGAATCTTCTGGAAGGATAAGCAAATGAGTATTATAGACTTTCCTGCAGTAGTGAACTCCGGCTTAACCTGATTTAGTATCGGATATACATTTGGTAAGGATAATAATACATAGTCTGAAAAACTTTGCGGTTATTCTTGTAAACTATATTGGACTAACCGTCTATCAGTAGCACTCTTTTTCGATATCATCGTATCACGCTTTTGTGGAAATGTCAAAAGTTCTTTTAGATTTGCTTTGAAAAAGTTTAAATGAGGAGATGAATCCAGATGATCTACGCTTACGATAAATTATATCTTTCCGTCGCTCAAAAAAATCTTGCCCATATGTTGGATTATATGGTGAATGATTTAAAATATCCATTGGAAACGGTATGGCAGTGGTTTTGCATGAGTAATACAGCATCGCGGTTTGAGAAAGGTGATTGCTCTATAGTGGCCGGAAGATCGGGAGTTGAGATTGCATATGAAGTATTACGGGAAACTGGAAAATCACATCCGAAACGAACACCTTCATATTCCTACGATCGGAGCCCCGAATACTGGACAGGCTGGGCGCTGGCCTATTATCAGTGGAGTACCAGTTTATCCTTTGCGGAAATAAATCAAGCTATCCCAGTAACCGAAGTACGAATGCTCTATACGCCGTACCATGAAATGGATATACGCCAGTTTGTAGATAAAATGAATGAATTGTATCGTGAAGCAAAACCGGAGACGAACCTGAAAGAACTGCGTACTTTTGCAAATTTAAGTCAGAGTGAACTGGCACAGCAATCAGGTGTTTCAGTTCGTACTATTCAGCAGTACGAGCAGCGAAGAAAAGACATTAACAAGGCGCAGACAGAAACGCTATTAAAGATTGCACGGGTATTAGTATGCAAGGTAGAAGATCTGGTGGAAAAAGTTCCGATGTAAGAAGAAAAATGAAAAAAGCAGAGGCCATTTCCAATGCGTAGGTGAGCCTCTGTTTTTGCGTGTTGGGACTGGTAATCATTTGAAGAAGATGACAATTTGCAGTTAAAATAGTAACAAAAAAGAAAAGGAAAATATAGGAAAAGTGCTGTATTGTCTGGAAAAAGCGGGATCAGATATAATAAAGAAAAAAGGGAAGAGATGAAAAGGGAAAGGAGGGTGTTGTATGAAAAGAAGATTGGGAATATTTTTAGGATTGATTGGAGTCGTTGCAGTATCAGCAGTAAGTGTCTCGGCATCAACATTTGAAACATTGTCAGATTCCGGAGACTATGAAAAAATTGTGGCGCTTGCAGATGAAATCGTGTATTCTACGAATGGCGGGCCTGTTTACGACCCGTTTTCAGAAGGGGTGACGGTCGATGATATTGATTTCGACAATGCACTGAAAGAATATATCGACACGCCGCTTTTTACTTCAGAGCTGCTTTCTGTTTCGGAAGTCGAAACAGCACTGGAAGAGAGTGATTATATCTGGATTGTTCCGATCAAAGCTTATGGTCATTTATATGAAGCGTGCGCAGTGAGGGGCAATGGAGAGGATGGACAGCCGAACGATGAGTGGCACATCAGCGGTACCAGAGGATATGAAAATGACAATACACCTACCTATATCGAGCAGTTAAAGACTTCGCTTGCTGCAAATCCAGACGTTGCGTGGGAAGATTATCAATTCCATCTCGTCGGCGGAGCAGATCCCATCCGTTTTCCGATCTGGATTGCAATGAATGAAAAAAGCGTAGAATATCTGATCCCGGGACGTGAAGATGCGGCGGGTTGTCTTACAGACAGTTCACAGGCAGAAAATAATACGAACGATATGTTTGTGACGCAGACGGCATTTCCGACATACAGTTATCCGTTGGTTGTAGCCGCTGTTGCAGATCCCACTTACATAGAGCTGGAAGATTCCCTCGGAGGAACCAGTTCGGTTCTTGATGTAGCGGCACAGCCGGGGAAATATCAGCATAAAATGATGTATCGTATATTACTGGCGATTGTAGGGATTTTATCAGTGATTATTGTGGTTGGTGTGGTGCTCAGAAGAAAAAGAAAATAGCAGAAAATAGTTACAGAAACGCAGAAAGCTCCGGTTTACGCCGGGGCTTTTTGCGTTGGAAAATCCCGACCAACATCATAAACTTTTCCAGGCGTTTACGCTACCATGAAAATATAAAAATGGTATCACGGAACATTCATACAAGACGGGGGTGAACAAAAAAATGGTCTTTTTTCGAATGCTGCATTCCGATTTCAGCAGAATGATAAAATCGTGGAAATTTTATCTCGCAATTGCCTTTATTGCGGTACTTACCTTTCTAAGCATTTACCCCGAAGCCGCAGGATCAGGAGGAAATTGCTCGGTTTATTATCTGGTGAATGCGCGCGGCGGTGTAAGTGCGTTTCTGGTGACGAATACGATTCTCGTTGTATTGCCGTTTGCACTCAGCTATTGGGAGGATGTGCAGAAAAATTATATTAACTGCATTTTGCCGAGGGTACATAGCAGTATTTACAGTTTCTCGCATGTGGTTATAACAGCTCTCGGTGGTTTTCTGGCTGTGTTTCTGGGCTACTCGCTCTGTTTTGGGCTGATGGCGCTGCGGCTCCCTTTCGTAACAGCCGATGAACTTGAAACACTGGCAGGACTGACAACGCTGACAGGGTATGAAAGCTTATTGCTGCACGCACCAATCTTTTATTTCATTGCCGTATTTGCAACAGAAGCATTTGGCTACGCATTTCTTGCTGTCTGTGCGTTGACGGCATCTGCGCGGGTGACAAATGTATTTGTGGTGCTGAGTATTCCGATTCTGGTCTATTATGGAAGCACGCTGCTCTGCAACGCATGGAATCTTCCGGGAATTTTCTACTGGTATTATATCATGGCGAGCGGCGGAGTCCTGCGTGCGATTCAGAACCCGGCACGGCTGCTGTTCTGCATTTTCTGTTACTTTAATGGTCTGATTCTGGTGCTTGCACTGGTCTTTCAACAGGAACTGGAGAAAAAGAAAAAACATGGTTAATGGAAAGAAAATCATTCGCATCTGTGCGATTTCAACAAAAAGGATCTTTACGAATTCACGTTTTTATCTTGCCGTTCTGTGGGCGATGATCGTGTTTTCCTTCAACATTTTTGGAATCCGCGATTTCTGTGTCCTGACGCAGGCAAGGGTTGCGCCCTGGATTTTTCCGCTTCTAACGAAAGAATCCGGAAATCAGATGTTTTTAATCTTAGGCGCCCTGCTTCTATTCTGCGATGCACCGTTTCTGTCGCCAAATAGCCAGTGGCAGATTCTGCGGGCGGGACGGAAAGGCTGGTTCTGGGGAAATATTCTGTATATTTTTTTCACGGCACTTTGTTATACATTGCTTCTGGCCGTGCTCCCGATCCTGATCTGCATTCCCTATGTGGGCTGGTCAGAAGAATGGGGAAAGGTGCTGGGCACACTTGCACAGACAACAGCGGCCGCGCGGCTTCAATTGAAACCATTCGACTACCGCATTCTGCTGTATCACTCCCCACAGGGGGCAATGCTTCTTACTATCCTAAGCGTGTGGTTAAACATTGTATTGATCGGAATGGTTAATTATACGCTGAACCTGTGGGTGCGGAAGGGAATCGGAACAGCCGTCTCTGTTATGCTGGGACTTTCGCCGCTTTTGATTACGCGGCTTCTGGACATGACCCTTGGATATTATCTCTCCCCGCCGCTGTGGATGAGTCTTGCATATTATAAATGGGGCGAATACGGAATCGGTGTGCCGGTCGGTTATGCATACGGTGTTCTCATCGGGCTGATTCTGTTCTGTATTGCGGTGTCTTGGATAGGAGTTAAAAAGAAGGATCTCATTTTTCAGGAGGAGGTGTAGCAAATGGAGAAGATGATAGAAATCTCGCATGTTTCCAAATCGTTTCAGACATATCGGGCGCTGGATGATGTCAGCCTGGATATCGAAAAAGGAAAAATTTACGGAATCATCGGGCGGAACGGAAGCGGAAAAACGGTGCTGTTTAAATGTATCTGCGGCTTTCTGAAAACAGACAGCGGGGAAATCAAAGTAGACGGGAAGATCATCGGAAAAGAAATCGAGGCGCCGCAGAACGCCGGGATCATCATCGAAAATCCGGGCTTTCTGTCTGCATACAGCGGTTATCAGAATCTGAAATTTCTGGCAGACATCAACAAAAAGATTGGAAAACAGGAGATCCGGGATGTACTGGAAAAAGTAGGACTTGACCCAACGATAAAAAAACCGGTTGGAAAATATTCCCTTGGTATGCGGCAGCGGCTCGGAATTGCGCAGGCGATCATGGAAAATCCGTCCCTTCTGATTCTGGACGAGCCGATGAACGGACTGGATTATCAGGGCGTGAAGGATGTGCGGAAGATTCTGCTGGATCTGAAAGAAGAGGGAAAAACTATTTTACTGGCAAGCCATAACAGGGAGGATATTGCATTCT
The DNA here is from genome assembly GCF_977045365.1 of Fusicatenibacter sp. NCBI lineage: Bacteria > Bacillati > Bacillota > Clostridia > Lachnospirales > Lachnospiraceae > Fusicatenibacter > Fusicatenibacter sp. Next base: position 27,943 of record NZ_CDRRUH010000033.1, on the reverse strand, counting down.
TATGTGATGAAACTGTTCATATCGACCATGGAAAACTGGTGGAAAGGGAGGCGTATGAAGTATAAAAAAGCAGTAATTGGAATGATGGCAGTCTGCGCAGTGCTCGGCGGATGCCAGAAGGCAGATGAGGAGCCAAAAACAGCAACGGCATCGGAGCCGGTTTCGCAGGAAAAGTCAGAAGATACCATGGATTTTTCCACGATGAAAAACGGAGATCGAATCCAACGGAGCATTACAGACGAGGTGAAGATGGATGCCGAACTTGTTCTGCCGGAAAAAGATCTGGATTCTGTAGAGATATACCATGTGCTGGTTGACACTTATGATGGACCGAAGGTGATGGAAGATTTGCTGGGATATATTCCGGACAATGTGGAAAAAACCAGTTACAGTGAGAATGACAATGCTTATCTGTATAAGGGAAACCTTGGGGCAGAATTTGCCAATCTAGAAGGAGACTTTTCAATAGAAAACCAGCTCTGTCTTACGACAGATCATTGGGAGTCCATGTCGCAGATCATGCCGATAATGTGGATTGGATACGACATTCAGTTCTGGGTTGAGGGATGTGAAGAGCAGGTCAAACAGGATCTGCCGTTCCAGACGCGTGAGGCGGCGGAACAGGAAATCCGTCAGACGCTGAGCGAAAAAACAGAGGGGACAATCTATCGAACATTGCAAATGTATTCATTCAGTCATCAGATTCTGGAAAAATGCCAGAATGAATACATTGCTTCCGAGGAAAAACAGGCAAGATCTATTGACAATCCGCGGACAGATTGGGGGGAGACGGAAGACTGCTACTGGCTGCAACTGGAGCAGGAACTCGAAGGAATCCCGGTGCTGTCCCATAACGTAGTGCGAAGCGATGATCTCTACGTTCCATCACAGGAAATTACAGTTGGATATACAAAAAACGGGATTGAAGATTTGAATATCATTGCACATTATACGGTGCGGGAAAAAGAAAAGGCTACACTGGAATCTTATGAGACAATTGAAAATGCATTAAAGAAAAAGTTTGAAATGATGTTCGCAGGAAATGTGGAAATCACACAGATGAAACTGATCTACTTTCCGCTTTGTACAGAACAGGATGCCGATGGATTCTGGAAATGCGATATGATTCCAACATGGGAATTTACAATACAGACGGGTATGGGAACAGACTATGTTTATATAAATGCGGTCGATGGTATGGAAATCTATGGGTAAAGAATGGGAGGAATGCAAATGAAGAAATTGGGAAAAGGGCTTTTGATGTTAGGAATTATTGCTATGTTTTCTGCTACAGGAGTAGCAGCCGCAGGTAATTCGATTACGACGTTTTATTTCTCCGCAAATGGAACACCACAGATCAGCAGTGAAAGAAATACGAAGGCAGTTGACAACGATTACAAAGCATATGTAACGACTTCTGCCAGCACGGGAAGCGTAAACAGTACAGCTTTTCAGCGTGGGGCTACTGTTTATGCAAGAACCAGACTGAACAGTGATAAAAATGGTGTGTATTCACCGCTGTTTACGTTTGTTAGAAATGAGAAACAGAGCAAAACATATGCTTCTGGGATGGCAAGGTTTGGACAAGCGTATGTGTTGAAAGCCGAGACAGATAATGCATATTATTCAACGGATGCATACTTAACACAGGTTATCGTTTGGTGCCCGTGATTAGGAAACATTAAATAACTAATATACCCATAGTTTCCATACTAAAGATAAATTGTAATGCGTGGAATTGCTTTGATTTAGGGCAATTCCACATTTCATTTTAAAAGAAAATTATGAAAATAATGCTAATTATTATACGTATGAAAAAGGGAAAAATTACACTTTTTTGAAAGAAAAATAGAAAACGTTGATTTGCATAAAAATCAAATTAAAATATGGTGATGATTTCTCTTGTTGTAAATACAATTTTAAAATTATAATAAAAGTCACAAAAAATAACATAGAAAAAGGAATTTATTAAGGGAAAACAGATGCAAGGAATTGGTCAATTACTATGGAAATTACGAGAGAAAGAAGGAATACGACAAAAACAATTATGTTTAGGTATTTCTTCTGTGTCAAAATATGCAAGAATTGAAGCAGATCAACAGGATATTGACTTTTTTCTGATTGATCGAGTCATGGGTCGGATGGGAAAATCGGTGGAGAGACTTACTTATATATTACCAAGAGACATTTACAACATCTATGAACTGCGTCAAGAGATACAACAGAAAATCTGTCAAAGAAAATGGGAGGAAGCAGAACAATGTCTGGCTGAATATGAGAAAAATAAAAGGGCAAAAGAACCGTTACACAAGCAATTTATAGAGCAAGAATATGCCCAGATTGTATGGTTGCGAGGTGAGGCGATAGAGTTGGTCTGTGAACATTTGGAAAAGGCAATTATGCAAACAATGCCAGAAGTGGAAGAACAAAGAAAAACAGGGGTTTTGAGTGCGGAGGAATATAAATTGCTTCTTTTTAGGTGGGAGGTTTGTCAAAGTGCAAAACAAAAACGAACCAAGGACGAAATTAGAGCGTTAGTGGATGAAATATTTCAAAAAAAATTTGAAAAGACAGAACGAGTAAAAATAATTCCATATGCAGCCCTTTTAAGAAATAGGATAGCAGAAAAAAGTGAAAAAAATACATATATAAAAATGATAACGGAAGAAGCATTAGAATCATTAAGAGAAGAAGGAAAATTGCTCTATATGCCTGAAATTTTGGAACAATACATACAAATTTTGAAGAAAGAACAAACAGATATCGATTTCATTAAGACATTAGACCAAGAGAGAAAAAGCATATTAGAGTTGGAAAATGAGTATAATGTATCATTTGAAAATTATCGTTTATTTGAACATGTAATTCGTAATTTTGAGGTGGATGCAGAATTAATTCGAAGAACAAGAATGGCATCTAAGTTTACGCAGGAATCATTGAGTGAGGATATTTGTACACAAGAGACATTAGCGCGAATCGAGAATGGAAACCAGCAGCCACGGAGTGAAAAATTTTGTCAGATGATGGAAAAGATGAGACGAAATGCTAAAAGAATTGAGACAGGAATTCAGATAGAAGAATATGAGATATTGGAATTGAAAATAGAATTTTCAAAGTATATGCATCGGAAAGAATATGAGAAAGCAGAAAAGGTCCTTTCCAATATTGAAAATAGAATAGATTGTAGTATATTAGAAAATTATCAGTATATAGAAGTTGGGAAAATACAAGTGAAATATCAGAAACATCTAAGTGATTCAGAAAAATTAATACACGAGTTAAAAAAAATACTGGAAATGACATTAAAAGTTGAAGATGAATATAGAACGAAATATGTGCTAAATCGACAGGAAATTAGTATTTTGACAGAAATAGCGCTCATTTATTGGGGTAAAAAGGATTATCAAAAGGCACTGGAAATTTATCGCTTTATAGACAGAAGGTACTGTGATAGTTGCGTAAAACCGGTGTTCCATATGCTAGATTGGAATATGAATGTAGCAAATTATGCAAGAGCATTGGAGGAGTTAGAGAATTTTGATGAAGCCATGTATACTTGCCAAAGAGCTATTCGGCAAATGTTATATGCTGGTAAAGGGGCATCTTTAGGATATTGCTTGATGATTCAGGCGTGTATTATGGAGGGGGAGGAGAAAGAGGGATATAAAAGATACTTCAAACATAATTTGAATGTTCTGAGATTATATAAAATGTGTGCAGACTATAAAGTGATGAAGAATTATGTGGAAGATAGAAAAATATTGAATTAATGATCATTATCGTTTGGCGGGAGCGGAGCAGAGGTTGTTGAGAAAGATGGAAAATTAAGGGTAGGAATAGTGATGGTTATATGAGAAAATATTAAAAAAATAAGCAACAATTTTTTGAAAAATTTTTTCATGGTAGATCTCGCTTTCGTAAAATAGGATGATATGTTTATAGAATACAAGGAAAAAAAGAAAAAGTTTATGATGTTGGATGATTTTTTTTGTTTCCGTCTAATATCATAAACTTTTTTTGCTTTTTAGTATAATATTAATATATCAAGATGTTGGGGTCAAAAGGTTTTTTGACCCCTTTGATACCAGATTGCTACGTGCTTTGCACTCCCGCAATCTTCAAAAACATTCGTAATCCGCTCATTTTTCTTCGAAAAATGGCTACTTACTCATGTTTTTGACGGGTCAAGAGATCAAAAATCCTCTTGCAAGCGAGCTTGCATTGGCTTTTTGACCTTTTGACCCTGGTATCATATCAAGATAAAAACATAAATGCTTAATAACATATAAATGAATATTAATTTGAAACTGTGATCAGTTTAGAAAGGAGATGAACCAATGCATAATTAAAAAAATTACCAGATATGTAGAAATAGCATAGGATAGCAGAAAGGAGTACCGTATGAAAAAAGTGATGTCATTTATCGTTGGATTAAGTTTGCTTTTTACAACAGGAACTTTTGTTAAAGCAGAAACAGTATCACATGAAGAAACAGGAATTTATGTAGATGGCACGTATGTTTCTGAAGGAGCAAAAAAATTTATTGAGGACAATGGAATCGAGCTGGAAGAAAATGACCAGGTAGAAGTGGTTAAGTCAGAAGGAACATCAAGAAGTATTCCAACAACGGCGTTACATGTTGTAAAACGGGATGGATCTGAAACAGAAGAGTATTTTCTGCTGAGTTACGAAGAACAGGAGAATGGTGATGTGGTTCCGGCGGATGTCCCGCTTGAAACATCGATGGCCAGAGGCTCGCAATCAATTACCTATACACCTGGATATGCAAAACTGATCTCAATTGTAGGAACCGTAGGATATACGACAGAAGGAGATTTGTTTACCGTATATATTAAGCCAACGAATACAACATTTAAATACAGCTATAACCAGTCTTGCACAGTGAACTATATCAATACTTCTTTCCAGACAGAGGGAACATTATGCAGTTCATCTGGTTCAGAAATATCTTCAGAATACGTGCATGCTATTGAGATTTATCAGAATAACCCAGTAGCAGGAACAACGTATCAGAAGAGCAGTCCGCTGCCCAGTGGAAGGAAAATAAAGTATACTGGAAATATTAACAGCGGTACATGGCTGACCTTCGAAGCGAAAGTAAATGGTAGTTGGGACAGCCGTACATATAGTATGAAACCAGTGTCATGAAACTGTTCTGAATCATAAAATATATTAGGAATATATATACAACAAAGGCATTGAGAATAGATGAAAGTTTATTCTCAATGTCTTTATAGCATAATTAGATATAGAAATTCTCTGTTAAAAATGATGAAATATAAGAAAATAATCGGATAAAACAAGTAATATTAATTTAAAAAACTGAAAATTTAGCTGTAAAACAAACACAGCAGAAAGGAACGGCCTATGAGAAAAACCAGTATGATAGTTGGCAGTTTGTTTTTACTTGTAGTATGCACCGGATGCGGAAAAAGCAATTATGCAGTAACCCCGGAGAATGTAGCCCTGTATGCGCAGGGGTCGTCAGAAGACAGTTTTTTTCAGCTCTTTGATGTAGCCAAAGACCAGGCCAAGGTCGAGGAAGCGGATGGAACGACAACCTATACCCTGGCGGAACCATACACGGTGGATGGACAGGATGGCGAGATTACCGTTCAATTTGCAAATGGAAGCTGGTCGGACTGCTACTTTACCTTTATGTTTGAAGGCGAAGATTATCTGAAAAACGCATACGAGTTTATGTACTCCTATGATCAGAAGATGCAGAAAACATACGGCAATCCGGATGAGGCCAGAGGAACTCCGTTCCTGACCTGGGCGGACAGTTATGATAACTTCCTGTCGCAGAAAGAGGACGGCGATCTTTCCTATTTCGGAACGGGAGACACCTATACGGTAGACGATGACAACACAGAGGCCGGAATTTACATTTCCGCAGATGACAATGCAGCGAAGGTAGACATCAGCGTGCGGCAGTACATTTACCGTCCTATGATGGGAGATCATTCCGGCACGGTGGAAGTGTATACGGAATCTGAGAGCTGAGAAGGGTATTAAAAACAAAGGTTTTGTTAGAACATAGAAAAGTCCCGGTTCATGCCGGGGCTTTTCTGTAGAAGAATAGGATTGCTTATAAGAAAAATGTAAGAAAATTTAAAATAAACGTCATAAATTTTCAGAAAAATATGTTGTAATATGGAGCTACTAAAAAGTATGTGAAAAAAATAACAAAGCGGAAAGGAGATGCAGGTGTATGAATAAAAAATTAGCAGGTATTTTTGCAATGTGTGCTCTGTTGCTGACTGGATGTCAGGGAGCGAAAGAGAGCAGCAAGGAAATTACGCCACCGGATACCGGATGGGGAAAAACGGTGGATGAAGTGCTTGCCGACTGGAATCTGGATCGGGACCAGGTGGAAATTTTCTCCGAGACCGAAAGTGCAGCCGCGATCGCAGTAGATACAGAAACCACTGTTTTTGGCGAGAAAACTTCCAGAGTTATGTTTCAGTTTATCAACCTCGATCAGACCGGAGCGACGGGAAAACCGGTATTGTGCGAAGTAGACATCACCTACCCAGATGATGCCGACATGGATACCGTGAAAAAAGAGATGGAAAAATCCTACGGCAGTTCCAAGGACACGATCACCCGCTACGAGCTGTACCAGTCGCTGGGCGACGATCAGCTCCCGGAATACACTTACAAAAAAGCAGATCAGCTTGCCGTCTGGTCCGGCGAGAGCCTGAAGGACGTAATCCCTTCCGATAAGAGCACCGAATACGAAAACGTCTGGGAAGCATACCAGCTTGGCCTTACCGCCGACAACTGGGAGAACTACACCGAACAGGCAAGCATGGCAACCGCCGTATGCGCATCCGGTGCAGAAGCATTTCCAATGTTTGAAAAAAACGGCGTCAGCCTCGAAGCTTATCCGGGACTGGTGTATGAGCAGGTGAAAAAGTAATAAAGAGTCAGAAAGTCATAAACTCCCGACAGTGCGCCGGGAGTTTTTCCATGCATAGGGAGAAGGAAAAGAGTGTATCTCGGAAAAATTCATGATATACTGAAAAGAGAAAATTCAACTTTTGTAAGGTTCCCGAAATGTCTGTTTTGGAAGAGAGGTGACTTCCTTGAAAAAGAGAAAAATCACTGTGTTAGCTGGAGTGATCCTTTGTGTGATCGCAGGATGTCTGGTAAAAAGAATGACGGCGGTGCATACGCAGAAAGAAAATTCCATTGGTCCTGAGCGGGGTACGACAGATGTTTTCCTGACGGCAGCAGATTTCATCTCAGAAAAATCGGATCAGGAACTGCTGCAGGAAATCGAAACCTTTGATACGGACAAAGCCGAGATGATTTATCTTTATATCCCGGAAGACACCGGAGCCGGAATGTCCTTCGCGATCACGCGCGAGGATCATCCGGAGGAGATGAACGAAATTCTCTCGACCATTTACGGAGAAAAAATTTCCTGCCAGAAGCCAAAACGGGTATTCAACATGACAGAGAGGATTTTGTATGATTATAACTGGTATTTTCTGATCTACGATCATGAGATGAATCAGATGGCGCTTGTATTTCTGTATTCCGATGATGTGATTGTATACAATGGGCATGTATTTCAGACAACAGAAACGTATGATGAAAGCATTCGCCCGTGTATTTTAAAACTGAAAGAGGAGAATCAGGAAAAACTGAAAAGCGGCGAGGCAACACGAAGAAGGGTTGCGATTCCATAGAAAAATAGAGAAAAGCGTGCCTGGAGAACAGACACGCTTTTTAACGTCATGCAGAATGAAAGAGTCTGATGAATATTTGGAAGTACAATTTTAATTTGCACAATTCCGCTCACACAGGAACGCCAGCCCCTTCAGCAGCAGATCCGGGTCGTAGATGTGGGGATGCAAGACGAGCGGTTCGATGAAGCGTGCAGCGCCGCCGGTGAGGATGAGGGTGGCGGGGGAGCCGAGTTCGGCTTCGATGCGCTGGACCATTCCGTCGAGCATGGCTGCCATGCCGGCAACGGTGCCGGAGAGGATGCATTCTTCGGTGTTTCTACCGATGATGCGCTCCGGGGTCTGGAGGTCGAGCCGCGGGAGCTGGGCGGTCCGCTCGGAGAGGGCGTTAAGTCCCATGTCGAGTCCCGGTGCGATGGCTCCGCCGCAGAAGACGTTGTTTTCGCGGATGACATTGAACGTCGTTGCGGTTCCGAGATCCACAGTGATGACCGGCAGCGGATAATGTGCGGCAGCCCAGGCTGCATCGACGAGGCGGTCACGGCCGACTCTTTCCGGTTCCGGGATGGAAAACGTCATGCCGAGATCACTTTCTGATGTGACGAGCAGCGGTTCCACGCCGAACAGATGGCGGACACATTCCTGCAGAAACGTCAGAACCGGCGGAACGACACTGGAAATGATGACGCCCCGAAAGTCGGACGGGGAAAGAGCTTCATTTTCGAATAGCTGTCCGATCGCAGCCTCATACTGGCTGGCGGACCAGGTGCGGTCGATGTCGATCCGCGCTGTAAATTCGAGGGAATACGCCTGCTGCGGTGCGGTCCGGACGCCGCCGAGCGTGACAGTTGTGTTTCCGATATCGATGGCTAAAATCATAAAAATACCTCGCGCTGATTTGTTTCAACTCACAGTCGGTATTTTCACGGAGTCTGACATGTCGAGAATAGTTCGACTGTGACTTGCCTCATATCAGTGGAGGATACCGATTTCTCTCCGCCTGCCACTGCCGTTATGTTTCTTTTAACAATTCATCCCACCGCTTTAGAAGCGGGGGACTTTTTGTCTACTGGTGTTAAAAGTAGTGCTTTTGTTCTTTCATTATAAAGCCTTTTCGCGGGATTGGCAAACAGGATTGGTTGTAATCTGTTTTTCGGTCTGTTATACTGAAAATATCTTAGGAAAAAAGCTGCTTCGAGGCAGCAGAACGGAGTTACAATGGAAAATCTTCACGGAAAATGTGTTGTACTTGGTGTGACAGGCGGAATTGCCGCCTATAAAATGGCAAATGTAGCGAGCGGCCTTCGGAAAGCCGGAGCGGATGTGCATGTCATCATGACCGAAAATGCGACGCAGTTCATCACCCCGCTGACGTTTGAGACGCTGACCAACAACCGCTGCGTGGTCGATACGTTTGCGCGTGATTTTAAATATGAGGTGACGCATATTTCGCTGGCAAAAGCGGCGGATCTGATCATGATTGCCCCGGCTACCGCCAATGTGATTGCAAAAATGGCGCATGGCATTGCAGATGATATGCTGACGACGGTGGTGCTCGCAGCAAAGTGCAAAAAGCTGGTCGCTCCGGCGATGAATACGGCGATGCTGGAAAATCCGATTACGCAGGATAATCTGGCGACGCTGAAAAAATACGGCTTCGGCATCATCGAGCCGAGCGTGGGAATGCTGGCGTGCAAGGATGTCGGAAAAGGAAAACTGCCGAATCCGGAGGTGCTGCTTGATTACATTGCGATGGAACTGGCGCGCGAAAAAACGCTTGCCGGTGTGCGCGTTACCGTGACCGCAGGCCCGACGCAGGAATCCCTCGATCCGGTGCGGTATCTGACGAACCACAGCAGCGGCCGCATGGGATACGCGATTGCGCGGGAGGCGATGCTCCGCGGCGCGCAGGTAACGCTGATTTCCGGCCCGGTTTCATTAGCCCCGGTTCCGGGCGTTGCGATGCGACCGGTGACGACGGCGAAGGATATGCTGGAGGCGGTGCAGGAGACATTGCCGGAGACAGACATTCTGATCAAGGCGGCCGCAGTTGCCGATTACCGGCCTGCGACAGTGGCGGATCAGAAGATCAAAAAGAAAGACGGCGACATGAGTATTCCGCTGGAGCGCACCGATGATATTCTGGGATGGGTGGAAAAGAACCGTCATCCGGGTCTGTTTGTGTGCGGATTTTCGATGGAAACGGAGAATATGGTGGAAAACTCGCGCGCGAAGCTGGAGAAGAAGCATCTCGACATGATCGCGGCGAACAATCTGAAGACGGAGGGCGCCGGCTTCGGTGTGGCGACGAATGTGGTGACGCTGATCACGAAGGACGGCATCAGGGAGCTTCCGCTCATGGGAAAAGACGAAGTGGCTGGCTGCCTGCTGGACGAGATCGCGGCGCGGCGGTGATCGTGTTAATCTGTGATATATTTTTTCGTTTCCTGGTTGACGCGGGAAAAATGAATGCGTTATAATAAGCACAGGCGCAGCGGCGCACTTTACTTTTACGAAAAACAACGAACGATAGGATAGATAAACGTGGAAACGGAAACAGGGGAAGGCTATGCAGAGCTTTCTTCCGTTTCTGTTTCGCTTTTTAAGGAGAAATTCGGATATGATATTTGAAACACATGCACATTATGACGATGAGAAATTTGATGAAGACCGCGCAGAGCTGCTTTCCTCGATGCAGGAAAACGGGATCGGGCGCATCATCAATGTCTCGGCAAATCTGGAATCACTGGAAAATACAAGAAAACTGATGGAAGCGTATCCGTTCATCTACGGCGCGTTCGGCCTTCACCCGGATGAGGTGGGTGATCTGAACGAGGACGTGATGGCGCGGATGCGGGAACTCTGCCGCATGGAAAAGGCGGTCGCGGTCGGTGAGATTGGCCTTGACTATTACTGGGACAAGGAGAATCACGAGAAGCAGGAATACTGGTTCCGCCGTCAGATTGCGCTTGCTCGGGAAGAAAAACTTCCGATGATTATTCACAGCAGGGAGGCGGCGGCCGATACGCTCCGCGTCATGAAAGAGGAAAAATCGGAGGAGATCGGCGGCGTCATTCATTGTTTTTCCTACTCTGTGGAGATGGCAGAGGAATACCTGAAAATGGGATTTTATCTTGGCATTGGCGGCGTGGTGACGTTCAAAAATGCGAAGAAGATCAAAGAAGTGGTTCAGATGGCTCCGATGGAGCGTATTCTGCTGGAAACAGACAGTCCGTATCTGGCACCGGTTCCGTACCGGGGAAAACGAAATTCTTCTCTGTATCTACCGTACGTGGTGCGGGAGATCGCAGAACTCAAGGGAATTTCGGAAGAAGAAGTCATTGAGACGACAGAAAAAAATGCGGTCAGACTGTTTCGAGCAGAGAAATAGGAAGCGATACCAGAGGTGTTTCTTCTGTTTTATTTGTTCGGATCAATTTCGTCTGGCCGGACAAATTGAATAGGAGAAAGCGAAAATGGTTGATAAAACAATGATGGGCGACAAATGCGCCGAGCTGGTGCGCGCCGCGATGATCGGCGCGCTCGCAGTGACACTGGGAAACCCTACAGCCGTTTATGCAGCAGAAGAGGAAACGGCCGATCCGGGACAGATTGGAATTGAGATTGCAGGGGAAGCAGCCGTTGGGGCTGCTTCTTTTTGCGTGGAAGAAGATGCGGCGGAGGCGCAGGCGGCCGAGGTTTCGGTGGAACAGAATGCGGAAGAAAATGGTGATGCGTCCGGGACGGAAGAGGCTGGAAATGACAGTGCGGCAGAACCGGAAAGTCCGCAGGATGATGGAACAGAAGAAACGGATTCGGAGAAGCCGGGGGCGGATGCAGATGAAGTGCAGAAACCTGAGAGCGGAGAAGATACGGGGGTGACGAAACCGGGAGAGCCGGATTCGGGAAATCATGGCGAAATATCGGAAATGCCAGATTCGGGAGATCATACAGATATGCCGGAGACACCGGGTTCAGAAGGCGACACAGATACTTCGGAAAAGCCGGGAAACAGCGAAACGGATGATCCGTGGCCGGGAGAAGGGGAAGATGTTTCCAACGATCCCTGGCCGGGGCAGGAAGAAACAGAAGGCAGGAAAGAGGAAAACGGCGATGGAGATGGAACTCAGTTAGAGCCGCCGGAGGAAGAAAACGGCTCGGAAGGAAGTGTTGATGAAAGCACAGGAGGCAGTGCCAGTGCGAATCGTGAGGATAAGACAGCGGAAGCCTCTTCGAATTCTGCTTCATCACCATCAGTCGAACCGCCAGCCGCCGGGGCAGAACCTGTCTTTTCTGCCGAGCAGGAAGCCGCGCGCATGCGGGAAAGCTACAGCGCATGGCAAATGGCAGAAGCCGAAAAAGTCACGATTTCCCGTATGCCATGGCTGTTTCATACGGTAGAAAAAACATATGCCATCGCCGATGTCAATTCCTGGCTTCACGTCCGCGAAGGAAAAGGCACAGACCAGAAAATCGTCGGAATCCTGCCGAAGGGAAGCCTCTGCTATATCCTGGCGGATGAAGATTCCGACTGGGTTTATGTGGAATCGGGAGACGTCCGCGGATTTGTCTGCGCGCGGTATCTTCTGCGCGGAGAAGCGGCGGAAAAAGAGGTAAACCGTCGTCAAGAGGAAAGCTTTTCCCTGGCGGAAATGTGGGTAAAACCATGGAATAACAAGGCATATACCTATACGTATGCGACGACAAAAACACTCCTTTCCTCCGGCGAAGCACGTGGTGAGCTTCTGCAGTATGCGAAAAATTTTCTGGGAAATCCGTATGTCTGGGGTGGAACGAGTCTCATAAACGGCTGTGACTGTTCCGGATTTATCCAGCAGATTTTTTCCAATTTCGGCTACGCCCTTCCGCGCACCTCACGCCAGCAGGCAAAGGCTGGAACACGCATTCCCGTACAGGAGGCAAAGCCTGGCGATCTGCTGTTTTACCAGCGGGAGAGCGGGTTTATTTATCATGTCATGATTTACCTCGGCGATGGAAAAGTGATTCACGCTGGAAGTGAGGCGACGGGAATTCTGATTTCGGATTTTAACTATGAAAAATCAACGGAATTTGCCGTGCGGGTGATTCCGGAAGAAGTGCGTGACAGCAAAACAGAAACGAAAGATGTGGATAATGGGAGAAAAGAAAAAAATTCTGTGGAAAACCAGGCCGTAGAAAACGGGAATGGTGGAAAAGAAAAGGCGGGAGCAGAAAATGTGCAGAAGACAAGTGCAGAAAATGCAGAAAACAGTACCGCAGGTGAACAGTTGGAAACCGCTTCGGGAAAATATCTCGGCAATTTCAAACTGACCGCCTACTGCAACTGCGCCGTCTGCTGCGGCCGCTGGGCGGGCGGCCCGACCGCGTCCGGAAAAATGCCGGAGCAGGGCCGCACCATTGCAACCGGTGTTCTGCCGTTCGGCACAAAACTGAACATCGGCGGCAAAATTTACACGGTCGAGGACCGCGGCACGCCGTACGGCCACATTGATATCTACATGGAAAATCACGCAGATGCGCAGGAGTTCGGCGTGCGCTACGCGGATGTGTATCGGTCAGAAGAAATCTGATAGAATCTGCCGATCACAGCAGCGTGCGCGTCCGTGCCGTGGCCGATGTATGGAGTTTGCGCAATTGGAAGATCCGACCCGGCGAATTGACGGACAAGGTGCGGCATATCCGGTGTCAGCTGGTCGCACTCCATTTTGGAAAATGTTCCGAGGAGAATTCCATTGATCTGCTCAAATGCATGCATCATTTTCAACTGGGACAGAAACGTAACCATCTGCGGAACACCGCCGCCCATGGCTTCGAGAAGCAGGATTTTTCCGCGGAAGTCCGGCTGAAAATCTGTTCCGGCGAGCTTCAGAAAACAGCGGATATTTCCGCCGATCAGCACGCCTTCCATGTGATCGCCCTGCAGAAATGTGCACGGGAAGTCAAAGAGACTGGGAGACTGCCCGGAAAAAGCGTTTTGGAACAGAGTAATCTGCTCGGCGCTGTGGTCGTACAGCAGATTCCGAACCTGATACAGCATCGACTCATTTCCGGTCGCAGCCGTGATGGCATTGACAATCGTCGTGAGATCACTGTATCCCCAGAAACGCTTGCCGGAAGCCGCGATGACGGAAAAATCCAGATACGGCAGAACTTCATTCGCCATATCGCCGCCGGAAATATCAAAAATATCCGTAATTTCCGGGTCACGGTAAAGGTTCATCAACGCGGCTGCCCGCTCCGCGCCGGTACCGGAAAAGCCGGAACCATTGTCGTAGAGGCAGGGGTTTAAAACAGGCTCGAAGCCCAGCTCCTGCAGAATCTGACAGAGACGCGCCAGATCGGCGGAAAAGGAAGGACGCATGGGGTTGGAGCAGGCGGTAATGCCAATTTTACGAGACATAAAGAAATCCTTTCTTAGAGTAAAACAAGGCAAAATCTGTATTTTCGTGGCACGCCGGACAGCTTTTTCTTTAACTTTGCAAAGCAGATTTAGAGATCGCCGGTGTTTGCAGAATGCCGGTTTTGTCAAAAATTATAAGGCTTTGAGGTCATCAATCAGTGCCTGCACTTCCGCCTCCGTCGTTGCCCAGCTGGTGCAGAACCGCGCAATATTTCCGCCGTCTGCGGATTTTCCCATCGGCTCGAAAATATAGCGTTTTTCCAGAGTTTCCTTCTGTGCATCGGTGAGAATCACAAACTGCTGATTCGTAAAACTCTCCACCCAGAACGGAATTCCCTGCGCCGCAAATGCTTCGCGGAGTTTCATCGCAAGCTCGTCTGCACGGCGTGTTGCAGTGAAATAGAGATCATGCTCCAGCAGACAGTGGAACTGCAGTCCGAGCAGCCAGCCTTTTGCCAGAACAGCACCGTTCTGCTTCATATAGGCTTTAAAGCGTTTTTTCAGCGCATCCGCTGTAATCACAACTGCTTCACCAAACAGTGCACCGCATTTCGTTCCGCCGAAATAGAAAACATCCGTGAGCGTAGCAAGATCTGTGAGTGCAACATCATTCTTTTCGGAACCAAGCCCGTATCCAAGCCGTGCCCCGTCTACAAACAGATACATACCATACTTGCGGCAGACATCATGAATATCCTTCAGCTCCTGCAGCGAATACAGCGTTCCCTGCTCCGTCGGAAATGAAAGATACACCATCTTCGGCTCCGTCAGATATTCCGGCTCGCCGCCTTCATAATAAGCCGCCGCACACGCAGCAATCTGTTCCGCCGAAATTTTGCCATCCGTATTCGGCAGCTCCAGAATCTTATGTCCGGTGTTCTCAATCGAAGCCGCCTCATGGCAGTTAATATGCCCGGTATCCGCCGCAATCACACTCTGCACCGGCGAAAGCGCCGCCGCCGTCACAATAAAATTCGCCTGCGTCGCCCCCGGAAAAAAGTGAACCGCCGCATCCGCACAATGAATCTTCTCCCGAATCAGCTCCGCAGCCTTCTCACACCATTCATCCTCACCATATCCACCATAACTGTTCTCGTTAATTGCCCCCAGCGCCTCCAGAATCTCTGGATGTGCGCCATGATTGTAGTCATTATTAAATCGTATCATCAGTTTACGTTCTCCTTAAAATAAATTTGAAAAAATGCTGTTTCCATTATACGGCATCCGAAGGAAAACAGCAATTGGAGAACAAAGAGAGAAAATGCCAAAAACGCAGAAGGAGGACTATTGAATCAGGAAATTAAAAATACCATAGAAACCACAACAGACATGGGTGCGCAGTACGACGCCTGTGCCAAAAGAATATTAGGCCAGAAAATCATCCTGGCACATATCCTGGTAAAAACCGTGGACGAATTTTACGGAATGAACCCAAAAGTCGCTGCACTTTTAATCGAAGGCCAGCCCTATATCAGTAAAGTCCCAATTGACCCTGGTCTGACCAATCATACATATGAAAAAAACGGAGAGCGCATTGTCGGCCTGAATACAGAAAACCAGGAACTGAATGAAGAGCTGATTCGCTTTGACATTATCTTTTACGTGCGAATGCGCGACGGCCTGTTCCAGATTATCATCAATATCGAAGCCCAGCGCGGCGATCCAGGCGAATACGACATCCTGAACAGAGCCACATTCTACGCCAGCCGTATGATCTCGTCACAGAAAGAACGAGATTTCAAAAATTCAAATTATGATGATATTAAGCGTATATATTCCATTTGGATCTGTATGGACTGGAAAGAAAACTGTATGAATTACTTCCATTTCACAGACGAGCCTGTCCTTGGATCGTATTATTGGAAAGGAAAAAGAGATCTGATCAATATTGTAATGATCGGTCTGGGAAAAACATTGCCGGAGCAGAGCGAAGAATATGAACTGCATCGTCTGCTTGGGGCTTTGTTGTCAAAAAAGCTTTCCGTAGAGAGAAAAAGTGATATACTAGAAGAAGAGTATGACATACCAATGGAGCAGGAGTTAGGAAAGGAAGTGAAAGCTATGGGCAGTTTGAGTGAAGGGATTAAAAGAGAAGCATTTGCAGAAGGAGAGAGTGAGATTATCCGCAAACTTTACCAAAAAGGTTTTCCTGTTGAACAGATTGCATCGATTACGGATAAGTCAGAAGACGAAGTGCGTGCAATGATAGAAAGAAAAGAACTTGAACTCGTGTAAACAACAGTCCTGAAAATAAAAAAAGAACCGACAGGGAAATCCTAAACCAAAACCAAGATTTCCCCGTTGGTTCTTTTTCTTTTGTACCTATTTTCATCCATTATATATTTTGCATTGACTTTTTATATACCGATTGGTATAATAATAACAGAAACATACATAATAAGCCTGCAAAATCCAACAAAATTCGTCAAAATTGCCAATCATTCACGCAATCCGACTATCGCACACAAATGCAGACTTCTTACAACAATAACCAACAAAAGCATTTCACAACAAAACAAATGCAAATTCACACGTAACCAATCAACCCAACAACCACACCGCGGCCAGGCTCAGCTCTCTGGAGTTCGCCATCCGCACCCACAAGAGGAATCAAAATGGACAATCGTCAGCTAATCATGAACTCAGCTCTGACCCTCTTTTACGAAAGCGGGTACGACGCCGTCGGTGTTCAGCAGATCGTAGACTCCGTCGGAGTCTCCAAACCGACCTTATACTATTACTTCGGCAGCAAACAGGGTCTCCTCGAAGCTCTGTTAAACGAACACTTTCAGCCTATGGAACAAAAACTCACCGAAGCCTCCGAGATCGGGAAAAACATCCCCGAAAAACTGTACCGCATCGCGCGTGCCTTCTTCAACGGAGCCTCGGAAGATCCGAAGTTCTATATGCTGATGATGTCACTGTTCTATTCCGGAAGAAAAAGCGAAGGCTTCCGCACCGTATACCCCATGATCGACCGTTTCTACCGCCTGTGCGTCGATGTCTTCGACAACGCCAGCGCAGAACTCGGCAACATGAACGGCCGTCAGGAACAATTCGCCGTAGGCTTTTCCGGAACTCTGATGCATTACCTGATGATGACAGCAGGAAATCACTCCGATCTTTCCGGGCTTGTCATCCGGGACGAAGAAGTCTACCGGCTGGTACACCAATTTATGTATGGAATTTATTCATAACGCAAAAACAAGGAGGACAATTATAATGGCACCATGGTATGAAGAGGCAGAATTTTATCACATCTATCCGATCGGACTGACCGGTGCGCCGAGGAAAAATGAATTGGAAGAAACGGCACACCGTTTTTCCACACTGGAACAGTGGCTTTCACATATCGCTGATCTTGGCTGCACTGCAATCTACATTGGACCCTTGTTTGAATCAACCACACATGGATACGATACAAAAGACTACAAACAGGTAGACCGTCGTTTAGGCGACAATGCGGATTTTACCGCTTACGTGAAAAAAGCGCACGAACTCGGCATCAAAGTGGTCGTAGACGGTGTCTTCAACCACACCGGCCGTGAATTTTTTGCGTTCCGCGACATTCAGGAAAAAAGAGAACAGTCTCCGTACTGCAGCTGGTATAAAGGAATCTGGTTTGGAGGGAACACCTGCTATAACGACGGATTTTCCTACGAAGCGTGGAGAAACTGCTTTGAGCTCGTCAACCTGAATCTCCAGAATCAGCAGGTCCGCGACTATCTCCTCGACGTCATCGACTTCTGGATCGACGAATTCGACATTGACGGCATCCGCCTCGACTGCGCCGACTGCCTGGATTTCGGTTTCATGGAGCAGATGCGCGCACGCACATCCGCCAAAAAACAGGACTTCTGGCTGATGGGCGAAGTCATCCACGGAGACTACGCACGCTATATCGGAGATGGACAGCATCTGCTGCACAGCGTTACAAACTACGAGCTTCACAAAGGACTTTATTCGGGACATAACGATCATAATTACTTTGAAATTGCACATACGATCCGCCGCGAATTTGATGAAAACGGCGGTATTTACAAAGGAAAGAAACTGTACAGCTTCGTTGACAACCACGACGTAGACCGTCTGGCCAGCAAGCTGAACGTAAAAGAAAACATGATTCCAATTTATGCGCTGCTGTACTTCCTGCCGGGCATCCCGTCCATCTATTACGGATCGGAATTCGGCATCGAGGGAAGAAAAGAAGGCGGAAACGATGATCCGCTGCGCCCGGCGCTGAATCTGGAAGAACTGGAAAAAAATCCGCCGGCAGAAAAACTTCCGGCATGGATCAAAACATTATCAGACGTCAGAAAAAAACATCCTGCAGCACGAACGGGAAGATACCGCGAACTCATGCTGACCAACCGCCAGTATGCCTTTGCACGCCTGGATGAGACAGACGCTCTGATCACAGCAGTAAATAATGATGAAAACCAGAGTGCGGGAGTCTGGATTCCTGCACCTTGCGACGGAACATGGAAAAACGCGGTAACCGGAGAAGCCATTTCTCCGGAAAATGGAAAACTTTTCGTTGAAGTACCTCCGTGCGGCTGTGTTCTGATTGAAAAAGAAGCATAAAGGGGATTTTTTCTATGAAGGAAACTGCGAAAACAACGGCAAAAACAACAGCGAAAACCAGAAAAGCGCCAAAAAAACCGGCGGGCTATCAGCCAAGATTTTCTGAACTGGATCAGTACTTATTCGGCCAGGCAACCCATTACGATATTTTCCGTAAAATGGGTGCGCACCTGGACAAAAAAGACGGCAAAGTAGGAGCCTGGTTCACCGTATGGGCTCCGCATGCGGCGGAAGTATCTGTCATTGGCGAATTCAACGGCTGGGATGCCCATGCCAATGTGATGCGGAAAGTCGGCGAGGACGGCGTTTATGAAGTGTTCGTTCCAGGCGTGACAGAAGGAATGATGTATAAATATTACATCCGCACACCGGACGGAAGAGAACTGTACAAAGCAGATCCATACGCATTTGCATCCGAAAAACGGCCGGGTACCGCTTCCAAAGTAGCCGAAATCGAGGGCTACCGCTGGGGTGACAGCGAATGGCTGACGAACCGCAAAAAATTTGACGTTCAGAAATCCGCGCTCTCCATCTACGAAGTGCATCCGGGTTCCTGGATGAAACATCCGTGGTCCGAATCCAACCCGGATGGATTCTACAATTACGTGCAGCTCGCACATTCGCTTGCCGATTACGTCAAAAAAATGGGCTACACCCACGTAGAGCTGATGGGAATTGCCGAGCATCCGTTTGACGGTTCCTGGGGCTATCAGGTAACGGGCTACTATGCACCGACCTCCCGCTATGGAACACCGAAAGAGTTTAAATATCTTGTTGATTATCTACATAAAAATAAAATCGGCGTTATCCTGGACTGGGTACCGGCGCACTTCCCGAAGGATGCGCACGGACTGGCCGACTTCGATGGACAGCCGCTGTACGAGTACGCCGACCCGAGAAAGGGCGAGCACCCGGAGTGGGGAACCAAGATCTTTGACTATGGCAAAAATGAAGTCAAGAACTTCATGCTGGCGAATGCGCTCTACTGGGTTGAAGAGTACCATGTAGACGGTCTTCGTGTGGATGCGGTTGCTTCCATGCTGTATCTCGATTACGGAAAAGAGCCGGGTCAGTGGGTACCGAACAGGAATGGCGGAAATGAAAATCTGGAAGCCGTTGAGTTTTTCAAACATCTGAATACACTGGTGCGCGGACGAAACAAGGGTGTGATCATGATCGCCGAGGAGTCCACAACATGGCCGAAGGTAACCGGAAGCGTGGAGGAAGGCGGCCTGCACTTCTCCTACAAATGGAACATGGGATGGATGCATGACTTCCTTGATTATATGAAGCTTGATCCGTATTTCCGCAAATACAACCATAACAAGATGACGTTCGGTATGACGTATGCGTTTTCCGAAAATTACATTCTTGTGTTGTCGCATGACGAGGTGGTTCACCTGAAATGCTCCATGATCAATAAAATGCCGGGCAATCTGGATGAAAAATTCCAAAACCTGATGGTGGGCTATGCCTTCATGTTTGGCCATCCCGGTAAAAAGCTGCTGTTCATGGGACAGGATTTCGGACAGCTCCGCGAGTGGAGCGAGGAACGGGAGATTGACTGGTTCCTGCTGGCAGAAGAGGGACATCAGCATTTGCAGGCCTTCTTTAGTGACCTGCTGAAAATGTACAGAAAGTACCCGGCACTTTATGCGAATGACTGTGGCTACGAAGGCTTCCAGTGGATCAACGCAGACGATGGCGACCGGAGCATCTACAGCTTTGTGCGCTGGTCACCGACAGGAAAAAACAACCTGTTGTTCGTCTGCAATTTCACACCGGTCGAGCGTCCGGATTATATGTGTGGTGTACCGCGCAAAAAACAGTACCGCCTGGTACTCGACAGCTCCGATATGAAATACGGCGGTCCGACCGAAAAACGCCAGGTAGTCTACCGCGCCAAAACGGGAGAATGCGATGGCCAGCCATATCGGATTGCATACTCCCTTCCGGCGTATGGAGTGGCGGTGTTCAGTTTCTAAAATAAGATAATTTTCATTGATATCATGACCGACAGAGAAAGAAAGTGATTCCATAAATCTGTCGGTCATTGTGTTTTGCAGAAAATTCGGGTATCATAAAGAAAGATTAAATGTATAGGGGAAGGAGGACATAGATGGCGAAAAATATTGCAATTGGAATCCAGGATTTTGGAGATCTGATCCGAAATGAGTATTTTTATATCGATAAAACAGCATGGATCCGGGAATGGTGGGAGAGCGGTGATCTTGTCACTCTGATTACCCGACCGCGCCGGTTTGGAAAAACATTAAATATGAGTATGCTGGAATACTTTTTTGCAAACCGCCATGAGCAGGATCAGAGTCTGTTTGAAAAACTGGAGATCTGGAAAGATCCAAAATATAGAAAACTGCAGGGAACCTTTCCTGTGATCAGCCTTTCCTTTGCGAACATAAAAGAGAAACGCTACGCAGATGCAAGAAAAAAGATTTGTCAGTTATTGACTGATCTGTATGCAGACTATGCATTTCTGAAAGAGGAAAAATGTCTTGAAAAAGGCGAGCTGGCATTTTTTGACCGCGTTTCGGCTGATATGGATGATGCAGATGCAACGATGGCAGTTTATTATCTGTCCAAATTTCTGTGCCGCTATTATGGAAAAAAGGTCATTATTCTTTTAGATGAGTATGATACCCCCATGCAGGAAGCATATGTGGATGGTTATTGGAAAGAGCTGACCTCCTTTACCCGAGGACTTTTGAATGCGAGCTTTAAGACGAACCCGTGGATCGAACGCGGAGTGATGACAGGAATTACCAGAGTCAGCAAAGAGTCTGTTTTTTCAGATCTGAATAATCTGGAAGTCGTAACGACAACATCGGAAAAATACAGTACCGCGTTTGGTTTTACAGAAAAAGAAGTTTTTCAGGCACTTGAAGACTGCCATCTGGAAAAAGAGAAAGAACAGGTGAAACGATGGTATGATGGATTTATTTTCGGAAAAGAAAAAGATATTTATAATCCATGGTCCATTTTGAATTTCCTGGATAAAGGCCAGTATACGACGTATTGGGCCAATACGAGTTCAAACAGTCTTGTCGGAAAACTTCTGCGGGAAGGAAATCGAAAAATAAAAGAGAAATTTGAATTGCTTCTGCAGGGAAAGAGCGTGTGGTCAGCCATCGAAGAACAGATCGTATACGACCGCCTGGAAGGCAGTGAAAAAGCTGTCTGGAGCCTTCTGCTTGCCAGCGGCTATCTCAAAGTGATTTCGTATGAAACATATCAGTCCATCCCGGAAGGAGCGCAGCCATTGTATCAGCTTGCACTGACAAATCTGGAAGTAAAGCTGATGTTTCAGGAAATGGTACGCGACTGGTTTGCATCTGTGGAGGAAAATTATAACGATTTTATCCGGGCAATGCTGGAAAATGATGTTGATGCGATGAATGAATATATCAACCGGATTACCCGAGTGAGCTTCAGCTATTTTGATACAGGAAGTGATGCTTCCGGCGAAGAACCAGAACGCTTCTATCACGGATTTGTACTTGGACTGCTTGTGGAGCTGCAGAACCGCTATCAGCTTCGCTCGAACCGCGAGAGCGGATTCGGCAGATATGATGTGATGATAGAACCGGAAGATCAGAATGGAGATGCGTATATTCTTGAATTCAAAGTGAAAAACAAACGAAAAGAAGCAAACCTGGAAGAAACACTGGCGGCGGCCAAAAAGCAGATCGAAGAAAAACAGTATGCGGCAGAACTGATTTCACGCGGAATCGCAGAGGACCATATTCACAGCTATGGGTTTGTGTTTGAAGGAAAACAGGTGCTGATTGGATGAAGACAGAAAGAAAAGAACAGATAGAAGTTCCCAAAATCGAGTCAATCAGTGATCGTATTTCCTATCTTACAGCGACGGAGTATCCGCTTTCGGCAAATGTTGTACTGATTGAGGGGGATACGGTTCTCTGGGTATATGATGTGGGAAATCATCCTGCGGTTCCGGGGATTTTGCATGATAAGTCAAAACAGACAGGAAAAGAAATCCGGGTGATTTTATCCCATTTTCATCCCGACCATATCGGGAATCTGTCAGGGATTTCGTGCGAAACGGTTTACCAGGGGAGAAATACGTTTCGTTATACAAAAACAGGAACGGCGATAGAAGAAGATGCATGGTTTCAGGACGGTGATGTGCGGTTACATTTATTTCCGATTCCATCCAGCCACGCCAAAGGATCGCTTGCATTGGAAGTGGATGAGACGTGGTGTTTTCTCGGCGATGCGGCATACGCAACGCAGAAAAACGGTCAGACCGTATATAATGCAGAGCGGCTGCTGGCGGAGATACGGGTTTTGAAAAATGTGCAGGCGCCGTGGTTTTTCCTGAGCCATAGGGAGCCGTTTCGGCATAAGAAAGAGGATGTACTGGAATGGATGGAAGCGATTTATGCGAAACGGAAACAGGGCGAAGCATATATTTCATGTGAATTCTGATTGAATGAAAAAGACCAGAGCTGCGGGGCGGAAAGCCTTCAACGCTGGCCTTTTTATGGAGTAAATTTATTTCTAAGAGAGCTTGCGCTTGTGCGGGGAAAAGGGATCTGGTAGGATGAGAATAGGGAGGAGATAAAAGAAATGAACGAGAAGATAACACTACAGAAATACAATAACGAAGAGCAGTCGGCGAAAGATCTGATTCGGGGGTTCTGGCTGGCACACAATGATTATGTCATGCCTGATGAAGAGGCCGTTGAGGATCTCGCCGCGTGGACAGATAAAGGGCATGCGTTTTATTTTATTCTGAAAGAGGAGACGCCGGTCGGTTTTGTACATCTTGGGAACCGCGGGGCGGAGATCGACTGGATCGAAGATCTTTTCGTACTCCCGGAGTACCAGGGGAATGGATATGGGAGTCAGGCGATTACGCTGGTCGAAGCCGAAGTGAAAAAATATTCCGAGTCCGTCTATCTGGAAGTCGCTGCGCGGAACCTTGGGGCGATGAAACTCTATCACCGATTAGGGTACAACTGCCTGAATACCGTGACACTCCGCAAGGACTTTCAGCCGGAGAATTTTGAGGTGATTCGGGACGAGGAGATTTTAGGGTATCCGCTGGAGGTCAAAAAATATATCAAGTAGAATTGGCCTTTGGACAGCTTGCCGCCTATTTACCCAACGGCATCATACATCACGATTTTTTTCTTTGCCCGCCCCCCCGCCCCTTTTTTCGGTGAGACCACATCCATACAACTACGCCACAACAATCTCACGTCGATTTGCGCAGCAAATCCAGCCCTCAACTTTCTGTCCCCACCGTCAGCCCGGAAGTGCGCCTGTGTCACCTGGGACTGTGCCCTGGGGCGGTGGCGTTGAGAAATGTGTTAGTAGTTCTTAGAAAAAGAGCGGGGCGAATGACAGACTGCCTGATGGTGTTCAACACCAGCAGGCAAGGCATACTAAGCCGGGAAATCATCGGATTTCCTGGCGCATTATGCCGGTGTCTGTCATTCGCCCCGCTCTTTTTCTATTAGAACTACTTCACATTTCTCACAGCCACCGCCCCAGGGCACAGTCCCAGGCGGCGCAGGCGCACTTCCGGGCGTCCGTCCTTAAATAACCGCAACCCCCGCCATCCCCAGCACTGCCGCAATCGCAAACAGCACCAGCAGATGCACCGGATAAAACGCATAAAACGGATACTTCAGATTCAATCCCCGTTTTCCGTTATAAAAATGCACCGGAATCATAGCCAGAAAACAGGTGATTTCATTCAGACTCAACAGCGTAAGCACCGCACACCCGATTCCGATACAGTACATTTTATTCTTTCTCATATTATACATCAGCACAATCGTCAGAATTCCCATCGCACTGTAATCTGTCTTCAACAGCGTGGCCACTGCACAGGCTGCCACAATTACCAGCAGCTTGCCAACCGAAACCTTCCAGTTTGCCCTCTGCCATGCACCGGCATCTTTTTGTGCTTTTGAATCGATTTTCTGCAGAAAAATCATCATCACAAGGCCGATGAACAGCGTGAAAAAGACATTCTGATAATCCAGATAAAACGGTTTTCCCGCAAATGCCAGATCGAACGGAATCTCCGAAACCAGTGCAAAAATCCCAAGATTCAGCGCATACTTTTTCACATCATGCGTATGCATGAACCCTTCAATCAACAGAAAACAGAAAATCGGAAAACTGATCCTTCCAATTGCGCGCATAATCATATCCGCATAATAAATCACAGCTGTGTTTCCGGTAGAGAGAAATGATGCGCCTCCGTCCGAAGCGTTCACCGCATTCAGAAGACCGCGGGAAATCAGGATTCGGTCGAAAAGTACAGCTGCCGTATGGTCAATCAGCATGCAGACCATAGCAATGATCTTTAGGGTGCTGCCGGAAATTTTACCAGCGTTTTTTACAGGTTTTGCAGTAGTCGTTGCCATAAAGGATCCTTTCCGGAACCGAGATGAAAGGCAGAAAATGCAAGTTGTCTGCCTTTCATCTCGGTTCCTGTAACAGTAAACAGCAGAAAATCCTGCTGTTCTGCCAGACTTGTAATACTATGATTATACGTTCAGTTAAGAATAATGTCAAAGTAATCTTTGATGACAATGTTAACAGGAAAGACAGTAAAAACAATAAAAACAGGCCGGTTCGTTATTCCGCATTTCATTAGAATACATCCAGGTCTTTTCCGTTCACGACATATCCGTCATACCCTGCATCCCGGATTTCATCCAGTATCGCAGTATCGCGCCATGCCATCTCGGCGGCAAGGTTTTTGTGGTTATCCTGTACATTCATATGGTAAATCCGGTGATACGTAACGAGCAGTTTCGGATTTGCCTTTTTTGCAACACCGGCAAGATCCGTGCTTAACGTATGCACTTCCCGGTGGTATTTCTGCCATTTTGGTTCGCGGCAGGAGATTCCGGCGGCGTATTCCACTTCGTGCAGCAGGATATCACAGCCTTTCGATTTTTCTGCCACGAGATCCAGCGGAGCGGTATCGCCGGTGATGACGATTGTGCGGTCCGGTGTGGTGAATTTATAGCCGTAGCATTCCAGTGTTCCGTGGCTGACCGGAAAAGCCTCCACCGTAACCAGGTCATCCCGGTAGACAATGCCGGATTCAATTTCTGTTACCTCAACGCGGTAGCCGGATTCGTTTGCTTTTTCGAAACCGTGAATTCGGAAATCAATGTCGGTTTCATAGGCCTGTAAGATATGATCGGTCATATGCTGTAAGCCCCTTGGCCCGAAAACTTTCAGTGGAACCGGGCGCTCCAGCACCCACGGAGTAAAAATCAGATCCGGGTATCCTGCAGTATGGTCTGTGTGAAGGTGCGTACAGAAGGCAACGGTCAGAAGATCCGGCCGCAGGGCATCCACGCCGTTAAAATAGGCGGCTGAGGCCTGGCGGACAACGCCAGGGCCAAAATCTACCAGATAAGCACGGTCACCGACCACGACAGCGGAGGAAGGTCCGTTGGCATTCGGACACGCATTTGGTGTGCCGGTCCCGAGAAGAACAAGTTTTGTCTGCATTCTTTCTCTTTTCCTTTTCTTTTTTTGTTTCTGTTTATGATTTCCTGTTACGATTTCTGTTTTTGCCTTATTTCTCTTCTTTTGATTCATTGTTTTTGGTTTCCGGAAGATGCTTAATGGAAATTCCGGTAAATCCATAGAAAATACTGAAAACCGGGGTCAGGTAAAGCAGGAATAAGTACGGGAAAAATGCTGACCATGCAACACCAAGTGTGCCGGCCATGTATACGCCGTAGCCATGCCATGGAATCATAGGACCAGCCATAGTTCCGGAGTCTTCGAGGCAACGGGAAAGAATTTCCGGTGCAACCTTGCGCTCTTGAAAGACAGGTGCCATCAGACGGCCGGTCAGAACGTGTGCCATCGGCTGGGAGCAGCTGATGAGGCTGGTCACGTAACCGACAATCATCGTTGCCAGGATCATACTTCCATCGCTGTTGATTCTCTTTACAATCGCCTGAAGAATGTGATCCAGTACACCGAGTTTTTCCAGCATGCCGCCCATGCCGACAGCAAAGCAGATAATGGCTACGTACTGGAGCATGCTTCCCATGCCGCCGCGGTTTAAGATGGATTGTAATACCGGTTCTTCGATTGCGGTTGTGTAACCGTTGTAAGCTGTGCGGATGATGCTCTGCAGAGTATCGTGCTGCACAAAATAGGAAACAAATCCGGCAGCGAAGCTGGAAAGACCAAGTGCAGAGATCGCATTTACTTTGCAGAGGAGCAATACAATAATCAGGATGGCAGGGATCATGGTAATCCATCCGAGCTGGAATTCACCGTTTAAAGCATCGATGTAAACGGTAATACTTCCCTCGGTATAGCTTCCGCTGGTCTGCTGGAAACCGAGAATAGTAAAAAGAATTAAGGTAATCACATACGTTGGAAGGGTGGTCCAGAGCATCGAGCGGATATGATCGCCAAGTTTGGCATCTGCAACGGCCGGAGCAAGGTTTGTGGTATCGGAAAGAGGACTTAATTTGTCACCGAACATGGCACCGCAGATAACAGCACCGGCTACCATGCCAGGATGGATACCCATGGCGTTTCCGATCGCCATCATGGCAACACCTGCACTTCCGACGGAACCATAGGAAGTACCGGTTACAATACTCAAAATGGAGCAGAACAGCAGCGCCAGAGGCAGCAGCCAGGACGGGTTAATCATTTTTAAGCCCCAGGAAATGATAGTGGCAATGGTGCCACTCTGCAGCCAGGTGCCGATCATGACACCGATGGCCATCAGAAGGCAGAGCGTCGGGACGACCATACGGATGGCATCGTATGCGCCGGCAACGATGTTGGCGTAAGAAATACCGAAAATCTTACAAAACAGATAGATAAAAATCCAGCTTGCAAACAGGCCGATCATAGGACCGCCGGTTTTCAGGCGGATACAGACTGCGACGGATACGATGATCAGCAGTAGCAAAAGCAGTGACTGTGGCAGATTGAGTTTTTTTTCTTTCGTTCCACTCATAAAAAAATCCCCCATTCATAGGTAAAATGATTTGCCTGTTCAACGCGTTAAAGCAGAAAAGACATGTAATATATTATAATGGTGAAATACAGAAAAAGCAAGGGCAGAGATTTCGCTTTTAGAAAATAATATCCCCGTTTTGCCGAGAGCGCATCCAGCAGAATGGGGAATTCCCTTATTGAAAGAAAAATTACTGTTTTTTCTGGATAAACAACCAAAAAGGACACCTTT
>NZ_CDRRUH010000032.1:0-35194 GCF_977045365.1 Fusicatenibacter sp. | reverse complement strand
CGTCTCGTTATGCTGATGGCAAAAGAGGACAGCATCCGCGACGTCATCGCATTCCCGAAGGTAAAAGATGCTTCCTGTCTGATGACCGAGGCTCCGTCACCGGTTGACGCAGCACAGCTGGAAGAGCTGGGTCTTGAGGTTGAGCCGCAGGCTGAGGAAGAGACAACAGAAGAGTAAAGAAAATTTTGTAATTTACAGGACAGACAATTTTGCAGAAGTGCAGCGTTGTCTGTCCTTTTTTAGGTTTCACTCGATCGGTGTAAAGAAAAACTTAAGAAATTCTTCCACGTCTTTCCCGTTGTTTTGCTGGAAAAAAGTGCTACAATATGGTTTGTAAGAAAGATACGGAAACATCCACAGCAAGTGGAACACATAGAGAAAAAGACAAGGAGGAATCACTATGTTAGTTACATTAGTCATGCTGGCAACCTGTTTTGGTCTGCTCTGCGGAATTGGAATTTTATTTGGGATCGTCGGACTGCTGCTGAAATTTGGAGGAAAAGTCCTCGGCGCATGCGCCACTATTCTTCTCCCGATCGGCGTGATCTGGCTTGGCTTTAAAATCGTGTTCGCCGTCGTTCCGCTTCTGTTCAAACTGGTCTGTGCAGCGCTGATCTGTTATCTCGTATACCGCATTCTGCGGGAGATGAAACTTGTAGCATAAAAAATAAAATCTAACAGATTCGAAAGAAAACCTGCTTTCCGTCATAAACACGGAGGCAGGTTTTTAATGACAAAAATCTATTTTCAGAAAAAAGCCAGTATTTGCTTAAAAAAGAGTAAGGAAAAAGTAAGAAAACAAAAAACAAAATGTGATACGATAGAACTAACTTGGGAAAGCAGAAAATTAATTTGTAAAATAGAAAAGTGGGAGGAAGCATATGAAGAAAAAAGTAATCGCGATTGTGTGTGCAGTCGCAGTTCTTGCGGCAGCCGGAGGGGGAGCGGCATGGCACTTCCTTGGAAACAGTACAAAAGAGGACGATAACGTCGTCTATGTCAATACTGTAAAAGCCCTGACCAATCTGGGAACCGGAAATGGAATGGAAAACCGCTATGCCGGTGTTGTGGAGTCGGAAAATACCTGGAAGGTAGAGAAAAACAGCGAGAAAAAGGTAAAGGAAGTTTATGTGGAAGTCGGTCAGGAGGTTCAGGTCGGAACACCGCTGTTCTCCTACGATACCGAGAAATTCCAGAGTGACCTCGAGCAGGCGCAGCTGGATCTGGAACGCATAAACAATGAACTTTCAAGTATGAATACCAATATCAACCAGCTTTACAAAGACAAAAAGCAGGCATCAAAAGACCAGCAGGCAAGCATCACACTGGAAATTCAGGAAGCGGAGCTGGATTTAAAGAAAAAAGAATATGAAGGAAAATCAAAACAGGCGGAGATTGATAAATTAAACGATAACATCACCAATGCGACCGTGATCAGCGAAATCGCCGGTGTTGTAAAATCAATCAACAACGATGACAGCAGCGCCGGCGCTTACTCCGGTGACAGCTCCGACAATTCCTTCCTGACTGTTCTTGCAACGGGAAATTTCCGTGTAAAAGGCCAGATCAATGAACAGAATATGAGCGACGGTTCGATTACGGAAGGAAGCAAGGTGATCGTGCATTCTCGTGTAGATGAGAATCAGACCTGGACCGGAACCGTGACAAAGATTGATCGGGAAAATGCACGGACAGGAAGCAATAACGTTTACAGCAGTTCGGGAGACGGTATGACGCAGTCAAGCAACTATCCGTTTTATGTACAGCTCGATGGAACAAATGGCCTGATGCTCGGTCAGCATGTTTACGTAGAGCCGGATATCGGTCAGCAGGAAGTCAAAACTGGAATCTGGCTGTCCGATTACTTTATCAACGATATCGACAGCAATCCTTATGTCTGGGCTGATGATGGAAGTGGAAAACTGGAAAAACGAAGTGTAACCCTTGGAACACACGATGAAAATATGATGGAATATCAGATCACTGATGGTCTCAAAGAGGAGGATGCCATCACCTTCCCGGAGGATGGTCTGGAAGAAGGCATGAAGACCGTCGTCAGCACCGATGGTTCGCTGGGACAGAGCAATCCGGCCGGCGGCGAGGATGACGGAACGGTGGACGGCGCAGAGTACAGCGGTGAGGAAGATACGACGAACGTGATCGGCGGCGCCGACAATGGTGAGGCAGAGCCGGCAGACACACAGGAAGCCGGATCAGCAGATGACGGGGAGGTGCAGCCGTGATTCTGGAATTAGAGAATATCTGTAAAGAATATATGCAGGGCAAAATCCCGGTTCCGGTTCTGAAAAACATCAACTTCTCCATGGAAGAAGGCGAGTACGTTGCGATCATGGGGCCTTCCGGTTCCGGAAAAACAACACTGATGAATATTGTCGGCTGCCTCGACCAGGCGACGAGCGGACGGTTGATCCTCGACGGACAGGACATCAGCAAATGCAGTGACAATCAGATGTCGGACATCCGCCTGCAGAAAATCGGCTTTGTCTTCCAGAACTTCCAACTCCTTGCAAGACAGAGCGCAATGGAAAATGTATGCCTGCCGTTGACGTACGCGGGCGTGCCGAAAAAAGAGAGAAGAGAGCGGGCAGCCATTGCCCTCGAGCGGGTGGGGCTCGGCGACCGTATGAGTTTCAAACCGACCCAGCTCTCCGGAGGACAGAAACAGCGTGTGGCGATTGCAAGAGCGATCGTCAACCATCCGAAAATTCTGCTGGCTGATGAGCCGACCGGAGCGCTCGACTCCCATTCCGGCGAGCAGGTCATGGAGCTGTTCCAGAGCCTGAACGACGAGGGCGTCAGCATCTTGATGATTACGCATGACGCGGGGATCGCATCGATGGCACAGCGCACCGTGGAGATCCGCGACGGAATGATGAAATCGAAGGAGGTGGCCGAAACATGAAAAAAGGAAAAGCCGCAAAGAAAGCCGCGATTGCAGTTGTGACCGCAGTTGCCGTGGGCGGTGTCAGTATCGGCGGTTATTACGGCATCCGCCAGGCGCAGAAGACGACCGTAAAAGTGTATCCGGTCAGTGACTTTACGAGTGGTTACTGGGAAGACAGCATGAATATGGAAGGCCAGATCACCTCGACGGCTTCCCAGAACATCTATCTTTCCGACAGCCAGACCATTTCCCAGGTTCTCGTCAAAGAGGGCGATGTGGTAAATGCCGGAGACACGCTGATGACATACGATACCAGCATGATCGAGCTGGATCTGGAAACGCAGCAGTTACAGCTTGCACAGACAAAGCTGAAAATCCAGCAGAGTGAAAAAGAACTGGAAAAGCTGAAAAAGACAAAACCGGTATCGGATACCCCGCTGGATCCGGTGGAGCCGGATTTTCCAGATGAACCTATCGATCCGGATTTCCCGGACGAACCGATTCCGACCCCGGAACCGGAGCCGACGTACGAGGATGCTGTTCTGTACAGCAGTACGAATAAGCTTGTATTTGGTTCCAAACCATACAAAGGAGAAGGAACGCAGGAAGACCCATACACCTATCTCTGCGCACCGGGAACAGTCCTGACAGGCGGATTCCTGAATCAGATGGCAGGATACGCGGATGAAAAGGGAACGAAAAAAGAAGAGGACAGCGAAGGATACTGGTTCCGCCTGGAGATTCATGAGGAAAACAAAGCCGCAGAGGCGCTGGAAACCGTGTGGGAGCAGGATGGAACGAAGATTGCGAAAGCATACGAGACTTCGTATGAAGCAGTTCTGAGTCTGAAAGAATCCGAATCGGCGGATGCACCGGAAATAAAAATTACCACGCCGCTTGCCAACACAGAAGTGACAGAGGGCGGCGGGCTGAAGCTGAAAATCGGAATCAATGAGAAGAAAGATACCGAAGAGAAGCCGGATGAGAAAGCCGACGATAAAACGGATGATAGAACCGAGAGTCCGTCCGAGGACGATGTGACACAGCCGGGTGAAGCCGGAAATGGAAGCGGTGAGGCAGACGATTCCACGGAAAACACCGAAACGGATGGCACTTACACATACGTCTGGAAACACAACGGAAAGACAATCGACGGAGATTTTAAGGATACTTACACAAAAGAAAACATCACAAAAGAGGATGCCGGAATCTATATAGTAGAAGTGACAGCGAAAAATGACAAGGGTACTTCCATGGCAGTCAGCACTGCAAATGTGGCGGTAAAAGAAGGAACGATTACCCCGACACCAAGTGTAACTCCGACCCCGAGCGTTACGCCGGGACCGAGTGTAACTCCAGAGCCGACCGTCAGCCCGGAACCAAGTACAACACCGATTCCGACCACAGAGCCGGTTCCAACAGAAACTCCGGTGCCGAGCGAGACCCCAGTTCCGACGGAAACGCCGACGCCGACCGAAGCCCCGGCAGAACCGGAAGCGGAACCGCAGAGCGAAGATGCACCGGAAGCAGTGCAGACGACAGCAAAAACCGTATTCTACGGTGAAAAAGCATCGGTACAGTCCCTCTTTACATCATCCACAGGAAGCAGCGCAAATAACAATACTTCTTCCGGTGATGATACCCAGATGACCTACACAAAAGATGAGTTGAAAAAAGCCATCAGCAAAAAAGAAAGCCAGATCCGTGATCTGAAGCTGGATCAGAAGGAAGAGGAACTCAAAGTCAAAAATACGCAGAAATCCCTGGATTCCCAGACCGTAAAAGCGACGATCAGCGGTATCGTAAAAAAAGTCGGAAATGCAGAAAAGCCATCCAATGACGGAAGCGCGTTTATCCAGGTCAGCGGAAATGAAGGCCTGTATGTGCGCGGTTATCTGAGCGAGATGTATCTCGATCAGATCAAAGCGGGAGATAAGCTTAACGTAACTTCATGGTCTTCCGGTGCATTTGCGGTCGCAACCGTAACCGAAATTTCACCGTATCCGACAACAAGTTACAAGTCTTACAGCGAGACACCGGCATCCTTCTATCCCTTCACAGCGGTCATACAGGAAGGCGGGGAAGGCTTTGAAAACGGTGACTGGATTAAAATTGCAATGACCGTTGGCACCGATGTGGAAAACGGCAATGGACTGTACGTCAGCAAAGAATTCATTCGCGAGGAGAACGGGCAGAAATTTGTTTATATCCGGGATGAGAAGGATAAATTAAAGAAACAGGATGTTGTAACCGGAAAACTTCTGTGGGGCAGCTATTACGAAGTAAAGAGCGGCCTTTCCGAAGAAGATTACATTGCATTTCCATACGGTAAAACGGTAGTGGAAGGCGCAGACACGAAGGAATCCAGCTCATCGGATTATTATAACAGTTAAGGAGGCGCATCATGTTAGAAAATGTAAGACTATCCTTTCAGGGAATCTGGTCACACAAAATGCGTTCCTTTCTGACTATGCTGGGTATTATCATCGGAATTGCATCAATCATCTCCATTGTTTCCACAATCAAGGGAACGAATGAGCAGATCAAACAGAACCTGATCGGAGCCGGAAACAACAATGTGACTGTACGGTTAAAACAGGGGGATGGTGATTACTGGATGGATGGTGGGCTGCCAAGTGGCGTATCAAAGCTGTCCGCCGACCAGAAAAAGCGGATCCGCGAACAGGAACAGGTGGAGAATGCCTCATTTTATACCGAAAGAACGTATGTGAGCGGTATTGCGAAAGGAAATACAACACTGGACAGTGCAAAGGCACTTGGTGTGGATGAAAATTATTTATCCACATGTGGATACCAGATTTACCAGGGACGTGGCTTTGTGGAGAGTGACTTTTCGAAGATTCACAAAGTTGTCCTGCTTGACGATACTGCGGTGCTGACGCTGTTTCCAGATGAATCACCGGTCGGAAAAACGATTGAAATCATGGGTGAGCCGTTTACTGTTGTCGGTGTGATCAAAAAATCCGATTCCTTTCAGCCGGTCATCAATTCCAGGGAGGATTACAATACGTATAATCAGGAATCCTACCCGCTGGTGCTGATGCCAGATGTATGCTGGCCGATCGTATTTCAGTATGATGAGCCGGAAAATGCCGTTGTAATGGCGCAAACGACCGAGGATATGAGTACAGTTGGAAAAACAACCGCAGAGATCATGAACGAGGCTGTTACCAATACATCGGACTCTCTGGCGTATAAAGCGGAGGATCTGCTGGAAAAAGCGAAGAGTCTGCAGGAATTAGGTCAGAGCACGAACCAGCAGCTGATCTGGATCGCAAGCATTTCACTTCTTGTCGGCGGTATCGGTGTTATGAACATTATGCTGGTATCTGTAACGGAGCGTACGAGTGAAATCGGTCTGAAAAAAGCAATTGGAGCGAGAAAACGCAGAATTCTGTTCCAGTTCCTGACGGAGGCGGCAGTGCTTACCAGCATCGGCGGACTGCTCGGTGTACTGGGCGGCATCATCATGGCGCAGGTGATCTCGAGAGTATCACAGACGCCTGTGGCAATCAGCATTCCGGCGATCATCTTCTCCGTGGTATTCTCCATGGTGATCGGTATCGTATTCGGACTGCTGCCGTCGGTAAAAGCAGCAAATCTGAATCCGATCGATGCGCTGCGAAGAGAATAGAACAAAAAAGAGTTGAAAAATCCGTGCGGGCACAGCGTATGTGCTGGATCCGTGCGGATTTTTTGTGCGGCGTGTGCGGATGAAACTTAAGATCTTTACTTTTTGCGGAAAGTCGGTTATACTGGAAAATAAGCGCAATTTGCGGCACAGCAAAGAGGCATTCGAGTTTCGGATTCGGTATGTTTATGAAAATATAAGAAAGATTCAAAGACATTTCACATTCGTTTATGGTATAATCAAACAAGAGTATGACCAACGAAAAGGAGTATACGCGAATGAATATTTTGTTTTTTATCACACCGAAAAGTGAAACGGCTTATCTGTATGACGACTGCTCACTTCGGCAGGCCATCGAGAAGATCGAATATCATAAATACACGGCGGTTCCGGTACTGAACAAAAAGGGCTGCTACGTGGGAACACTGACGGAAGGAGATCTGCTCCGCATCGTAAAAGAACGGTATCTGCTGAATTACCATGAGGCAGAGGATATCCCGCTCTGGCAGGTTCCGAAACGGTGGAATTATGAGTCTGTCAACATCAACAGCAACATCGAGGACCTGATCGAGATGTCCATGCGGCAGAATTTCGTTCCCGTTGTGGATGACGAGGGAATCTTCATCGGCATCATCCGAAGAAGAGACATCATCCAGTACTGTTATCAGAAAAGCGGCATCAAAGAAGAGGAAGAAGCCCGGCGCAGCGCGCGGAAACAAAACGCAGAACAGATGATTCTGCAGTAAAGAAGAAAATGAGGGAAACATTATGAAAAAACTGATCGATCTTATCCAGGAAGAGCTGGTAAAAGCCTTTACCGCTGCGGAGATGGACCCGTCCTATGCAAGGGTTTCTGTTTCCAACCGCCCGGATCTGTGCGAATACCAGTGCAACGGCGCAATGGCAGCTGCAAAAGCATACCACAAAGCACCGATCCAGCTGGCTGAAGCAGTTGTAGAAAAAGTGACCGACCACAGCGTGATCGGTGAAATTGAAGCCGTAAAACCGGGATTCATCAACCTGAAAATCAACCCGGAATTTCTGGCAGATTATCTTTCCAAAATGCAGAACGATGAAGAGCTTTCTGTAGAGAAGACCAAAAATCCGAAAACCATCATCGTAGATTACGGCGGAGCAAACGTGGCAAAACCGCTTCACGTCGGCCATCTCCGTTCCGCGATCATCGGCGAGAGCATCAAGCGTATGGGACGCTTCATGGGCCACAACATGATCGGTGACGTTCATCTTGGAGACTGGGGTCTGCAGATGGGACTGATCATCACCGAGCTGCAGGAGCGCCATCCGGAGCTTGTTTATTTTGATGAGTCCTTTACGGGAGAGTACCCGGAGGAAGCACCGTTTACGATCAGCGAGCTCGAGGAGATTTATCCTTGCGCAAGCGGCAAATCGAAAGAGGACGAGGACTATAAGAAACGTGCACTCGAGGCAACGAGAGAGCTGCAGCAGGGCAGAAGAGGATATCGTGCGATCTGGAAACACATTATGAATGTTTCTGTTGCCGATCTGAAGAAGAACTATGGAAACCTCGACGTTCATTTCGATCTGTGGATGGGTGAGTCCGATGCACAGGAGTACATTCCGGACATGGTAGATTACCTGAAAGACAATGGTTATGCACATTATGACCAGGGCGCACTCGTTGTTGATGTCAAAGAAGAGACAGACACAAAAGAGATCCCGCCGTGCATGATCTTAAAATCCGATGGAGCAGCTCTGTATGATACGACAGACCTGGCAACCATCATCCAGCGTATGAAACTGTACAAGCCGGACGAGATCTGCTATCTGGCAGACAAACGTCAGGAGCTTCACTTTGTACAGTGCTTCCGCTGTGCAAGAAAAGCCAAACTGGTGAATGATGATACCGTTCTTTCCTTTATCGGATTTGGTACCATGAACGGAAAAGACGGAAAACCGTTCAAGACCCGTGAGGGCGGCGTTATGCGTCTGGAGCGTCTGATCGGCGAGATCAACGATGAGATGTATCAGAAGATCGTGGAGAACCGCAGCGTAAAAGATACGGATGCAAGAGGAACGGCACAGATTGTCGGACTGTCTGCTATTAAATACGGTGACCTGTCCAACCAGGCATCGAAAGATTATGTATTCGATGTTGAGAGATTCACTTCCTTCGAGGGAAACACCGGTCCGTACATCCTGTATACGATCGTTCGTACAAAATCCATCCTCGGAAAATATAAAGAAGAGGGAAATGAACTGAAGAAAGGCGCACTTCTGGCACCGAAGAGCGACAGCGAGAAAGCTCTGATGCTTTCCGTATCCCGCTTCAACGGCGTTGTGGAGAACGCATTCGAGGAGAAAGCACCGCATAAGATCTGTGCTTATATCTACGAGCTTGCAAACGAGTTCAACCACTTCTACCACGAGACCAAGATCTTAAGTGAGCAGGATGAGGAGAGAAAAGCATCTTATCTGGCACTGCTGGATCTCGTCCGCGAGGTACTCGAGACCTGCATCGACCTGCTGGGATTCTCGGCACCGGAACGGATGTAAAACGCCAGGGGATCAAACTTAAAAGTCCGACGCAATCTGGCGTTGCGCGGAGTCAAGAGGGAAAAAATAGATAAAAAACAGGCGATTTTTTTGGCAGCCGTCGGCTTCTGTAGTTCTTGCAGAAACGGCGGCTGTTGTGTTATACTTACATCACGATTTTTCATCCGCTTGGACATTCGTCCTGAAAAATCGATTCTATATTACTCTATCGAAGAGCCATTCGGCTCAATTTATATCCATGTACAAAAACAGAATATCGGACTGACAAACGCTTTGACGTAAAAAGAGGAGGCGGGATCATTGGAAAAGTAGAACTTCCGGGAGGGAAGTATCGCCTGCTGTCAGTGCTCGGAAGAGGGGCAACGTCTGTCGTTTATCTTGCAGAGAAAACTGGATCCGGAAAGCGGTATGCAGTCAAGGTAAGTATATGTGACAGGGAAAAACTGCGCCGGGAGGCGTTTCTTTTACAGAAGTTTTCATATCCCGGGATTCCCTGTGCGGTGGAACTTCTGGAAAGTGGGACAAAAAGCTTTCTGGTGATGGAAGCTGTAAACGGAAAATCTATCGGACAGCGTATGCGTAAGGGAGAACGGTTTTCCAGCCGGGAAATTCTGAAAACGGGAATTGTCCTGAGCGGGATTCTCTGTTATCTCCATGCACAGAACCCGCCGGTTTTCTACCGGGATCTGAAGCCGGACAACGTGATGATAACAGAGCGTGGTGAAATATACCTTGTGGATTTCGGTGCAGCCGGAACAGAAGAAACGGGTGTGGAAGTCCGTTATGGAACCCGCGGTTATGCAGCGCCGGAGCAGTATGACGGGAAGTGTGACGCCCGTTCCGATCTTTATGCACTCGGCGCACTGCTTGCGGCAATGGCGAAGCATGCGAAAAAGCGGCAGAAAAGAGGAATCTGGCGGGTGCTGGAAAAGTGTATGCAGAAAAAGCCTGAGGAGCGGTATGCGTCTGCCGGAGAAGTCAAAAAGGCACTGCGGCGGCTGGAAAGAAAGCAAAAAGGCAGGAAGACTCTGCGGATCTTTGCAGTTTTTGCTTTTCTGACAGGAGGAGCGGCTGCAGTTGCCAGCAGGATGCCATGGGGGCAGTTTCCGGCGGCAGACGAATGGGAGGAGCAGGGCGATCTCTGGTTCTGCGGAAATCCGGTGGAAGAAGGCAGTCTGCCGAACTACCGGAAAGCGCGGGAAGCGTTCTTAAAGGCAGACCATCTCAGTCAGGCGGGGCGTGTGGAGCAGGAACTTGTGGAATACTGTCTGGCGGATGATGCGGCAAGGGAAAACATGCAGATGGAGCCATTGCTGGCTGAATTTCATGATGACACGCAGCAGGAGCCGGAAAAAGAAAAACGCTGCCGCAGATATCTTGCTGTTGCAGGAATGTATTTCAGTTTTTCTGAAGAACTGGCGCGTGAAAATGACACAGACGCCATGCGGAAAGGAATCGAAGTGCTGGAAAAGGCCGCAGGCGAGAATATGGAGGGGCAGTGGGAGGCGGTTATCTGGCAGAGACTGGCGGATGCGTGCTATCTTGGCGGAAAATCCGGGGATGGGGAAAGAGAACAGGACTGGTGCCAGGAGAGCTTTCTCTATTACGAACGGCTTCTGTGCAGCAGACAGGATGGAAACCGGCGGAAAAATCTGCTCAGGGCCGCAGAGCTGGCACTGCAGTTCGACATGCAGGAAAAAGCAGAACAGTACCTCAACGAGGCAGCAGAAATTCCGGGAATGGAGGAGGACATTTTTTATCAGCAGATCAGAAAAAGATGGGAGGAAGCAGGATGAGAAAAAAGACCATATGCGCAATGATGACAGGATTCCTGGCCATCCAGGGAATCGAAGTCCACGCGGAGACACAGCAGACGACAGGCGAGGCCGCAAGTGCGGTGGAAAGCGTGGAATTAGAAGCTGAAATCATCGAGAACAGTGATGTGACAGATGTAGACGGGAAAGCCGGACCGGAGGAACTGCTGCCGGACGAAAAGTCAGAAGAAGAACCGCCTATAGAAGAGAAACCAGAGCAGGAACCAGAGACGCCGGAAGAGAAAACAGATCCGGCAGAGACCGGAAAGAAAGAGACAGAAGGAGAAGAAAAAATGCTTCCCCCGACGGTAATTCCGGATCCGGAGAAAGAACCAGCGGAAAGGTGGGAAGAAGAGGAGGAAGAAATTTCGGAAGATTCAGAATCGGGGAAGCCAGAAGAATTGCCGGAGGAAGGAGATATGGGTTCCGGGGAATCGGAATCAGAGGAAGGATGTGAAGAAACAGATACAAAAGAATCAGAGACAGAAGAGTCAGATTCGGAGAGAACGGATTTTGGAGAAGAAGAAACGAAGCAGGAATCTCCGTCAACCGAAAAAGAGTCAGAAAATCAAAACTCGGAAACAAAAGCACCAGAAAAAGAGGAGCCTGCCGTAATGCCAGATGCCGGAAAGTCAAACACAGAAAAGCAGGAACAAACGGAGCCCGGGCAATCGTCTCCGGAGAAAGAAGAACTCAAAACAGACGAACAGCTGCCCGTTGCTGCAGCCGCACCCGAGGAGGTGACCCAAGATCCAGATGATATTCCGCTACAAACAGAAGAAAGCAGTCCTCCGCCTGCCGAAACTCCATCTGAGAGTGCCGGGGAGGAGCCATCTCAAATACCGCCGCAGATCATCGCCGATTTCATATTATCACAGATAGCAGACGAAGATTTCGAAGCGCCGAACCCCCTGATTATCCGCCCGGCCGACACCAGCGTCGAAGTAGATCCCGGTTATAACCCGGAAATTCTGCTCGAGGGAGCCGCCGACACGGCTGAAATTCTTTCCTGCATGGTAAATGGCTCCGAAGCCGAATATGAATGGAAAGAAAACAAAATCTGTCTGAAAGCCGAGAGCCTTTCCGAAGGCTACAACCGCATCACTGTAAAAGTGCGCGGCGCAGACGGCATTGTCCGAACCATGAAACCGTGGGAAGTCAACGTGAAACCAAAAACTTCCACACTTGTCAGCCAAAGAACCAGCCAGAGACCAAAAGGAACCCGACTCTGGCAGTCCCTGAGGCGCCTCTGGAACCTGATTCGTGCCATTGCCGAAATTCAGAATCAGACCACCCGCTATCTGCGCGCCCTCTGCAGAAAATAGCCTGATCCGGTTTTGTTTGTATTTCTAATTTCGATATGCTAGAATAAAAGACATGTCATACGATAAAAAAAGTAAAAGAGGAAATAAGAGTATGTCAGATATGATATTATTTGATCTGGACGGAACCCTGACCGATTCCGGTCCTGGAATTACAAGATGCGTACAGTATGCGCTGGCATCCTTTGGCATCGAAGAGCCGGATCTGGAAAAACTGAACTGTTACGTGGGGCCGCCGCTTCTGGAATCTTTCATGAATTTTGCAGGCCTTGGCTGCGAAGAAGCACAGCAGGCCATCACAAAATACCGGGAGCGGTACGAGGCAGAGGGCATTTTTGAAAATGAAGTATACGAGGGAATCCCGGAGGTTCTGGCGTATCTGAAAGAGCAGGGAAAAATTCTGGCGGTAGCATCGTCCAAACCGGAAAAATACGTGGAGCAGATCCTGGAGCATTTCGAAATCAGAAAGTATTTTACCGTAGTAACCGGTTCAGAAATGAACGAAACCAGAACCGACAAAGGAGAAGTCATCGCAGAGACGCTGCGCCGACTCGGAGCAGAAGACAGCCGTTCCGACGTGGTGATGGTTGGTGACAGAAGCTATGACGTAATCGGGGCAAGAGAAAACGGACTGCTCTGTGTCGGCGTATCGTATGGGTACGGCGGAAGAGAAGAACTCGAGACAGCAGGTGCCGCAAAGGTGTGTGATACGCCGGAAGAACTGAAACTGCTGGCGGAGGATCCGAAAGAAGAGAAGAAAAGACGCGACCGCATCAAAAAAATGAAGCCGGAGCGTATCCCGTGGCTGACAAGAGGAGAAAGTGGAACAGGAATCTTTGCGCCGAAAGAGAAAAAAGCAGAGAATATAAAAGAAAAAAGGACAGCGAAAACAGAGCCAAAAACGGAGAAAATCGTAATTCCTATCCAGCGGAAGCTGTGGCGTCTTTTAAAACCGCTTCTGACGTACGAACTGTTTCTGATCGGAGCAACCGTACTTCTGGCGCTGATCCTGATGACGTTTACGACCGGTGGTTATCTGGAAGAGCGCATGCATGCAACTTCTGTTCTTGCATCAGCAATCGGCAGCCTGGCGGCGGTCCCGGTTCTCTGGAAACAGTACAAAAAAGATGACGGCATGTTTCCGGAACCGGAAAAGCGGTGGAGTGCGGCAGAAGCAGCCGCCTGCATTCTGTTGGTCATGACTTTTGGCCATCTGTTGAACACCGTCATGAATGTGACAGGCTTTACCAGAATCTTTTCCGGCTATCAGGACATGGCATCAAAGATTTACGAAGGACAGAACCCGCTGCTTCTGATCCTGTCCGTCGGCGTGCTGAGCGCAGCGGCAGAGGAAATCGTATTCCGCGGCATGATCTACCGCAGGGCGAAGGATTTCTGGGGAACCGGCTGGGGCATCGCAGCATCGTGCCTGCTGTTCGGTGCATATCACGGCAATGTGACACAATTTGTCTACGCAGCCATAGTGAGTGTACTTCTGATTCTCATTTATGAGCGTTGCGGAACACTCCTTGCTCCGATTCTGGCACACATGGCAGAAAACATCTGGGGACTTTACCGGAGCCAGTTTATATCCTGGATGACAGAAAAAGCGCCGGCAGGAGCATGGATGTTCATCTTTTTCGAAGCCGTAATCTGCGCCGGAACGTTCTGGTATCTGTTTTTAACACCAGTAGACAAGAAGTCCCCCGCTTCTAAAGTGGTGGGATGAATTGTTAAAAGAAACATAACGGCAGTGGCGGGCGGAGAGAAATCGGTATCCTCCACTGACATGAGGCAGGTCACAGTCGAACTATTTTCGACATGTCGGACTCCGTGAAAATACCGACTGTGAGTTGAAACAAAGGATAAACAGGGAAAAACGCGAAAATAACGGAAAAAAACCACAGAATCCGCGAAAAAAATGCTTGTCATGAAAAAAACTCTGTGATACAATCTTACTGTTGCACAATAAGCACCCATGCGGTACCAAGGATGGTGCCTGTTTTTTGAAAAACAGGTTCCAAGGTGAAAAAACATGGGGAAGAATAAAACCATAAGGAGATAAAACAATGAGCGTAATTTCAATGAAACAGTTACTGGAAGCCGGTGTTCATTTCGGACATCAGACAAGAAGATGGAATCCTAAAATGGCTCCGTACATCTACACAGAGCGTAATGGTATCTACATCATCGACCTGCAGAAATCTGTAGGAATGGTAGATGACGCATACAAAGCTGTTGCAGACATCGCAGCAGACGGCGGCACAATCCTTTTCGTAGGAACCAAAAAACAGGCTCAGGACGCTATCGCTGTTGAGGCAGAGCGCTGCGGAATGTACTATGTAAACGAGAGATGGCTCGGCGGTATGCTGACCAACTTCAAAACCATCCAGAGCCGTATTGCAAGACTGAAAGCAATCGAGACCATGGAGCAGGATGGCACCTTCGAAGTTCTTCCGAAAAAAGAAGTCATTGAGTTAAAGAAAGAGCTTGCAAAACTGCAGAAAAACCTTGGCGGTATCAAAGAAATGAAGAGACTGCCGGACGCTATCTTCGTAGTAGATCCGAAAAAAGAGAGAATCTGCGTACAGGAAGCTCATACACTGGGAATTCCGCTGATCGGTATCTGCGATACCAACTGCGATCCGGAAGAGCTTGACTATGTAATTCCGGGTAATGACGACGCTATCCGTGCCGTA
The DNA here is from genome assembly GCF_977045365.1 of Fusicatenibacter sp. Lineage (NCBI taxonomy): Bacteria > Bacillati > Bacillota > Clostridia > Lachnospirales > Lachnospiraceae > Fusicatenibacter > Fusicatenibacter sp. The sequence goes on along the minus strand of NZ_CDRRUH010000032.1, from coordinate 20,267 downwards.
AAACTGATCGTTTCCAAAATGGCAGACGCAGTTATCGAGGCAAAACAGGGCGAGGCTGAGGAAGCTGCATACGAAGAAGCAGCAGAGGCAGACGCTGAATAATTTACGCGAAGTAATGAGCTGGGGGGAACTTGAAATTCAGGTTCCCTTCGGTGAATCTCACAATAGCAGACCGGCATGAAGATGCAGTCTGCTGAATCACGTATACGGAGGAATAAAACAATGGCTATTACAGCAGCAATGGTAAAAGAGTTAAGAGAAGTAAGCGGCGCTGGTATGATGGACTGCAAGAAAGCTCTTACAGCTACCGAAGGTGATATGGACAAAGCAATGGAGTTCCTGAGAGAAAAAGGACTTGCTACTGCTCAGAAAAAAGCTGGCAGAATCGCAGCTGAGGGTATCGTTATGCTGAACGTATCCGAGGATGGAAAGAAAGCTGTCGCTGTAGAAGTAAACGCTGAGACAGACTTCGTTGCAAAGAATGAAAAATTCCGCAACTATGTAGCACAGGTTGCAGAGCAGGCTATGGATACAACTGCAGCAGACGTAGAAGCATTCCTGGCAGAGCCTTGGAAATTCGATACCAACGAGACCGTTGGCGAAGAGCTGGCTCATCAGATCGCTACCATCGGCGAGAACATGAACATCCGTCGTTTCCAGCAGGTAAAAGAGGAGAACGGTTTCGTTGCTTCTTATACTCATATGGGCGGTAAAATCGGTGTTCTGGTTGACGTTGAGACAGACGTTGTAAACGACGACCTCAAAGAGATGGCTAAAAACGTTGCAATGCAGATCGCAGCTCTTCGTCCGCAGTACACAAACCGCGATGAAGTAAGCGCTGATTACATCGAACATGAGAAAGAAATCCTCATGGCTCAGATCCAGAACGACCCGAAAGAGTCCCAGAAACCGGAAAAAGTTATCCAGGGAATGATCCAGGGCCGTATCAACAAAGAGCTCAAAGAGATCTGCCTGCTTGACCAGGTATACGTAAAAGCAGAAGACGGAAAACAGTCCGTAGCTCAGTACGTAGCACAGGTTGCTAAAGCAAACAACGCAACCGTAGCAGTAAAAGGCTTCGTTCGTTTCGAGACCGGTGAAGGAATCGAGAAGAAAGAAGAGAACTTTGCTGAGGAAGTTGCTAAACAGATGGCACAGTAACTCTTATAAAAGAGTGCTTGTCAAAAACCTCGGAAACACAGTAAAATCAAGGGTTTGCAGCGCGTGAACCTCAAAACGAGGAGTATTGCAAATTATCGTAAATTATCGCAGAATATCGGCGGATTTTTGGTAAGAATTTAATACGGATTTTGGTAAAGAAATTTACCAAAGCCATTCACGCAAAGTTTGCTTATTGATTAATAGTTGATGAAGAGGTTATACATTCCAAAAAAATAGTAAGTCTGCACATTGATAGAAATATGAATGTGCAGGCTTATTTTTATGTAAACAAAAAGAAGCACCGACCTTTTGGTGGAGACACTGTTTACAAGGGTTGTTTTTATAAAATGAAAGCAGTAAATAGATTTTTTTAATATAGACAAAGGGAATAGGTAAAGAAAAAGGTACTAAAAGGGGTGTAAATATGGTATATTAATAATACAAAGCGTGGAAAGGTGGTATTTATGGATAAAAGGTTTTCAGTGGTATTTAAACCAGGTACATATCCGCAGATGACATATGTATCGAGGGAATCAAAAGGAACAAAATATACATATGAAGAGAGATTACAGCAGAGTCTGGCGATAGATGGCTATCTAACGTACATTGTAGGACCCTCCAAAATAGGAAAAACAGTATTGTGTGAAAAAGTCATAGGAGCGGCAAACATGGTGTGTATGTCGGGAAATGATTTTTCGAAAGAGAAGGATTTCTGGTCGGGGATTGGAAAGAAAGTGGGAATATCCATGGAGGCGGCAGTCAGTGAAAAAAGTGCGGCTTTTTCTGACAAGGAACAGAAATCTATGACGGTAACAAAAAACTACTTTGTTACAAAAGACAGAGTGATTGACTACTTTAAAGAGAATGAAAAAGTACTGGTTTTGGATGACTTTCATTATGCTCCGTCGGAAATGCAGTATGATATTGCCTGCCAGTTGAAAGAAGTTATCAGAATGGGATTTAAAGCAGTGGTTGTTTCACTTCCGTATCGTTCAGATGATGCAATTCGATTAAATCCAGATCTGACAGGGCGTATTCTGGTGATTGAAATAGATCCATGGAAAACAGAAGAATTAGAGCAAATTGCCCAAAAAGGATTTAAAGAGCTGCAAATCGAGATAGACGACAGTTTGATTACAAGAATGGCAAAAGAAAGCATTCATTCGCCGCAGCTGATGCAGTCAATCTGTTTGAATATTGGACTTTTGCCTGGAAACAGTACGGAAATCACAGATGAAACGATTGAAGAGAGCTGTAGTTTTACCTGTATGAATCTGCCATATGGAGATGTTGTGCGTGTATTAAAAGCAGGACCATCAACGAGAGGACAACAAAGAATCCAATATACACTTACAGATGGCAGTAAAAAAGATATTTATGGGCTGGTATTAAAAGTGCTGTCAGATAATCCTCCATTGATTGAACTTAGTATAGAAGAATTAATGGAAAGAATCAGAAATAATGTATCTGGAAATGGAATAACAACAAAGAAGATCAGAGATTCGCTGAAAAACTGGCAAAAACTGCTGGATACATTGGGAAGCCTTTATCAGGTACTGGAATGGAAAGATGACATGATCCATGTATTGGATAATATGTTCCTGTTTTATATCAGATGGAAACTGGAGTAAATGTGTATGAAAATGAAAAAGCTCATCGAAAAAGGGTGGGAAATAAAAGAAATTGCTGATCATGCGAGCTTACAGCAAGAATATGACAATTGGTGTTGTGAAATAAAAAAATATCTGAAACAGGAAGGATTTTCCGAAGAAATTCAGCAGGAAATGCAGATCAAAATGTGGTATGTAACAAATGAGTTTTCGAAGGAAGAAACCCGGAAAAGTATTATGAGAGCGATAAAAGCTGTGATAGAATGTCTGGAAGAAAATGATAGAGCACAGGACAGGAAGAAAGTGACTGACAGAGAAATCGTACTGCTGGAACAGATATTAAATAATTTTTATTTATATTATAGGAGTATGTTTCAGAACCCATTGCATAAAAAGGCTGCGTTATCCATGAATGATTTAAAAAAGATCCGAATAGAAAACGAATATGATTTGCAGAGAATGCTGTACGCATTGCTGGTCCCTGTATTTCCTATGATACGGCAGGAAGTAGAAAGCAATAATGGGTATGGTGGAATGCGGGCTGATCTTTATCTGCAGGAACAGGATGTGATTATAGAGACAAAATGTACCCGTGGCAGTATGAATGAGAAAAAACTGACCGAAGAGTTAGGTGCTGACGGTTTTCACTATCAGGCAAATATAATTTTCTTTTTTGTATATGATAAGAATAATATCATAAAGAATCCAGATGCATTTAAAGCAGCCTTTGCGAGAGAACAGGAGAAGAATGGAAAGACTATAAAGGTGATTCTTCTGCAGCCGATGGAATTGTAATGGTTCTGATAAAGTAGCATTGTATTACAACAGAAAAATGAAAAAGAAAAGAGAACAGATTTTGAAAAAACAAGATAAAAGAAACTGGCCGAAAGCAGCGATTCAGATTCTTTCTTTCCTGCTGCTCCCGGGCCTGTTTGAGGCGCAGTTTTCTGCGGTTGGGACGATTGTTTCCGCAGTTTATCAGGGAACCGTTTCGTGGGAACGGATCAGGTATTCGGTATGGATGCTGCTGGCGACGGTTCCGGCGGTGATTATTGTGGGAAGGTTTTTCTGCGGATATTTCTGCAGCTTCGGGGCTGTGCAGGATTTTCTGTGGTTTGCAGGGAATAAGCTGAAATCGCAGTTTCGAAAAGCAGGTGCGAAAAACCTGCATTCAAATTCAAAGAAGAGTGGAAGAAATGTTCCAACAGGCTGGATCAAATATGGTGTGCTCCTGTTCTGGGCAGTCTTCGTATGGAGCGGTATGATAAAATGGAACATCGCAGGGCCGTGGCAGGTGTTTGGACAGTACAGTTCCATCGGACACTGGCCGGGCGTGAAGCCGATGTTTTCGATTGGCGGTGCGCTGCTTCTGGTGATTTTCGCCGGATCCGTCTTAATCCAGCGCTTTTTCTGCCGGTATCTCTGTCCCATGGGAGCCATCTACAGCCTGATTTCCAGATGTGCTCTGTTAAAAATTGTAAAACCGCGGAGCAAATGCGGAAACTGCCGTCTCTGTACTGCAAAATGTACCATGGGAATTGATCTGGCAGAGAAAGAGCAGGCGGCAGGCGGCGCGTGCATTGGATGCGGAGTATGTGTAAACGGATGTCCGAAGAATAATGCACACTGGAAGTACCGATACAGCGTGTGGATCGGTGTCGGGGTGACCTGCCTTACGATTGCAGCATCGCAGTTTCTGATCCGGAGCGAGAGCGGTTCCGTTGATAAGACAGCAGGTGATGCGGCTATTGATACGGCAGAACAGAATCCGGGCGGCAGATTCCAGGACGGCACCTATTCCGGAAGCGGAGAAGGCTATCGCGGAACTGTGACCGTTTCCGTGAAAGTAGAACAGGGAGCCATAACCGGACTGACGATAGAAAACGCCGAGGATGATCAGACATATCTGGACAGAGCCAAGTCAGGAATCTTTTCAGAAATTCTGGAAAAACAGAGTGCAGAGAAGATCGATACCGTTTCCGGCGCCACCTACAGCAGCAAAGGGTTGATTGAGGCCGCTCAAAATGCGTTAAAAGAAGCCGACCAGGAAAAAACGGATGAACCAGACGAAAATACGGCGTCCGTATCAGCTGCGGGAGACGAGAATTCCAAGAATGAAACACAGGAAAATACAGCATCTGAATCGACGGATACAACGGAAGAAAAACAGGCATTCCTGGACGCCGGCCGTTTCCATGACCTGAAAGACGGCATCTACACGGGTACCGCTGATGCCTTCCGCGGGGATGTCGAAGTGCAGGTAACGGTAGAAAACCAGAAAGTGACCGACATCTCCATCCTTTCCTACTGCGACACCGAGGAATACTTTTTCCGTGTAGCGCCTTATGTGATTGAACAGATGAAAGAAGAACAAAGTCTCAACATCGACGCCTTGAGCGGCGCCACCTACAGCAGCAACGGCATCATCCACGCCACTGCCAATGCCCTCGAAATTCCGGAGGACGAATATGCACCGCGCCCCGGCCGTGATCTGAAAAATAAACAGAAAGACCATGGTCACATTGTACAGCATACCATCGAGAACCGGGAGCAGTATGAAGAAAAAGTAAAAGAATACGAAGACGTACAGAATTAAAAAAATCTCAGAATAAGCACTGTAAATACATCCATCTGTATTTGCAGTGCTTTTCTGCTGTAACAGAACCCCGTCTGACTGCATCAAAAATATAAAAAATTTTACAATTATTTAATATAGACCTTATCGGAACAGGATAGCAGTTAAAATACAAATGTGCTACGATCGTAATTGTAGTAAAAAATATTCTGAAAGAAATGGCAGAAACAGAAAAAATACAGCGGTTAGGCTGGAGTCTGGGATGGATGCAGTCAAAAGACTGTAGTCTGAAAAAGAGGAGAACAAACGATTGACATACAAGGAAATTATAAAAAACAAAGAAATTAACGCATATCTGAAAAAAGGAAACGAAAACCTGGGACAGCTGGGATATACGGATCATTCGCAGAAACACTGTATGCAGGTTGCCCATCAGGCAGGAAAAATTCTGAAAAAGCTGGGCTATTCGGAACATGAGATTGAACTCGCTCAAATTGCAGGTTATATGCATGATATTGGAAATGTGATTAACAGATCACATCATGCAGAGTACGGTGCACTTCTTGCAAATGAACTTTTAAAAGAAACGGATATGACGTTGGAAGACAGAGTAACCATCGTTTCTGCAATTGGAAACCACGATGAATCAACGGGAAGTCCGGAGGATGTGATCTCAGCTGCCTTGATCATTGCAGATAAAACAGATGTCAGAAGAAGCCGTGTAAGACAAAAGGAACAATCTGCTTTCGATATTCATGACAGAGTAAATTATGCGGTTACAGATTCCAAGCTGAAAGTGGATGAGAAAAAATCAGAGATCGCATTGAATCTCCAGATTGATGAAAAAATCTGTTCGATGTATGACTATTTTGAGATCTTTCTCGGAAGAATGATGCTGTGCAGAAAATCGGCAGAAATACTGGGAACTACGTTTAAACTGACGGTCAATGGACGAAAAGTTTTGTGAAAAGAAAAGCGGAATCTTTGAAAGAACGCACAGAAGAAGGAGAATTAAAATACATGAAAAAGCAGCAGTTAAAACCAGAACCATATATGATGAATCGTGAATTATCCTGGCTGAAATTCAATGAAAGAGTCTTAAACGAAGCCGGAAACCCGGCCGTCCCGCTTGCCGAGCGTCTGACGTTTGCTTCGATCTACCAGTCAAACCTGGATGAGTTCTACCGTGTCCGGGTCGGCACATTGATGGATCAGATGGAATCCAAAGAAGTGGTCCGGGAAAATAAAACGAATATGACGAGTGAACAGCAGGTAAAAGCGATTCTGCAGGAGACAAGAGACCTGGATCAGAAAAAAGCGGCGATCTATGAGCAGCTGATGGGAGAATTGGAGCCGAAGGGAATCCGCCTCATCAACTTCAATAAGCTGTCCGCTGAAGAGGGAAAACTGCTGGAAACGTATTTTGATAATGAGATCGCGCCGTATCTGTCTGCCAACATTGTGAGCAAACAGCAGCCGTTCCCGTTCCTGAAAAACAAAGATATCTATGCGGTCGCACTCCTTGAGACGAAGGGCGGAAAGACCCGTACTGCGATCATCCCATGCAGCAACAACGTATTCCGCCGCCTGATCGACATCCCGACCAGAAAGGGAACCTTTATGCTCTCCGAGGAGCTGATTCTGCACTTCCTTCCGAAGATGTTCAAAAATTATATTGTAAAAGAAAAATCCCTGATCCGTGTAACGCGGAATGCCGATATCGATACCGAGACGATTTACGATGAGGATCTGGATTATCGTGATGCAATGGAAAACCTGATCAAACAGAGAAAACGTATGAGCCCGGTCCGCATGGAGATGTCCCGTGAGCTGAACAAGAAGCTGACTTCATCGCTCTGTAAGGAAATCAAGGTGGACAAAGACCATGTATTCCTGTCCAGAGTGCCGCTGGATCTGTCATTTGTCTTTGCACTGCAGGGATATCTGCGCAGTCTGGAGCAGAACGGAACGGCCGACACGAAGCAACTGTTCTATCAGCGCCGCGCCCCGCGTATGACACCGCAGCTGGATTCGAAAGCGCCGCTGATTCCGCAGGTTATGAAAAAAGATGTTCTGCTTTCCTATCCATTTGAGAGCATCAAACCGTTTATCAGCCTGCTCGACGAGGCGGCAAAAGATGAGAGTGTTGTTTCGATTAAGATGACACTGTACCGCCTGGCTGACAAGAGCCAGATTGTTGATGCACTGGTCGAAGCAGCAGAGAATGGAAAAGAGGTTGTTGTCCTTGTTGAGCTGCGCGCCCGCTTCGATGAGGAGAGCAATATCGAGTATTCCCGTATCCTGGAGGAGGCCGGCTGCCGCGTGATTTACGGTCTGAACGGCTTTAAAGTCCACTCCAAGCTGTGCCTGATTTCCAGAAAAACAGAGGACGGCGTATCGTATGTGACCCAGATCGGAACCGGAAACTATAACGAAAAAACATCCGCACTCTACACCGACCTGTCTCTGATCACCGGAAACCAGGCGATCGGAAAAGAGGCGGCAGAGGTGTTTGCAGCGCTCTTAAAGGGCGAGACCGTGGAAAAGACTGACCTTCTTCTGGTTGCACCGAAATGTCTGCAGAACCGGGTGCTTGAGATGATAGACGAAGAAATTGCACATGCAAAACAGGGCGAAGAGAGCTATATCGGCATCAAGATCAACTCCCTGACAGATAAAGCAATCATCACCAAGCTGGTGGAGGCTTCCCAGGCGGGCGTGAAGATCGAAATGATTGTCCGTGGTATCTGCTGTCTGATTCCGGGAATCGAGGGATACACGGAAAACATCAAGGTTGTCAGCATTGTCGGCCGCTTCCTTGAGCATTCCAGAATTTACCGGTTTGGAACGAAAGAGCGCGGGAAGGTCTATCTTGCATCCGCCGATTTCATGACAAGAAATACCATCCGCCGCGTCGAGGTTGCCACTCCGGTTCTGGATGAGACCTTAAAAGAGCGTCTGGACTGGATGTTTGAGACGATGATGAAGGACAACGAAAAGGGAAAATGTCTGAATGCCAGCGGAAAATATGTGGACCGGGAATCGAACGGTACGAAACTCAATTCGCAGGAGCTGTTTTACGCGATGGCGTACAGCAATTGGGAAAAAATCCCGCAATTGTAAAAAATACTTTGAATATCAAGAAATCTATGCTACACTGATACTATACGGCACTGGATGGAAATTTGCTTCTTTTTTACAAAAAGAGGCTATTGGATTTGATCTGTGTCTGCTAGAATTGCCGTATTGTCAAAAAAGAGAAAGCGGGGATATAGTATGGGTGGATTGTTTCGTGCACTCAACAGGACGAAAGTGTTCCGGAATCTGACGGAACAGGAGTTTGCATGGGTATTGTATGATGTGGGAAATTCGGCGTTTATTATGATCGCCTGTTCCCTGATTCCGATCTGGTTCAAGAGCCTGGCGATCGGTACGGGGCCGGGGAAGATCAGTTCGGATCAGGCGACGGCGTATTATTCGATTGCGATCGCGATCGTGACAGTGGTTGTAGCGCTGATCGGTCCGGTCTGCGGTGTGCTGGCGGATCATAAGGACAAGAAAAAGATCTTCTTCACCACGACGGCCGGCCTTGGCATCGCGGGCTGTGTGCTGAATGGCTTTGCGACGAGCTGGGTGCTGTTTCTGGTGATTTATATTCTGACGAGAGTCTGCTACAACGCATCGCTGACCATTTATGATTCGATGCTGAACGACGTAACGACCGAGGAGCGCATGGACGAGGTTTCCTCCTATGGTTATGCGTGGGGTTACTTAGGATCCTGCATTCCGTTCCTGATTGCGCTGATCGCCTACGTGCTGGGACCGGACATGGTCGGTGTGCTGCCGGATTCTGTTTCAAAAATTATCGGTTTTGGCGTGACGGCACTCTGGTGGCTGATTGTAACGCTGCCGCTGCTGAAAGGATACAGGCAGAAAAATTACGTGGAGACGAAAGCAGTAACCGTCGGCCAGACGTTTGGGAAAATTTTCGGAACGCTGAAGAAAATTGCCGTTTCCGACCGGAAAGTCTTTTTCTTCCTGATCGGATTCTTCCTCTACATTGACGGCGTCGGAACGATCATCGACAACTGCATCAACATCGGAACCGACCTTAACCTGAATACGGTCGGACAGGTCATCTTCCTTCTGGCGACACAGGTTGTCGCCTTCGGCGGATCGCTGTTTTTCGCGAAGCTGTCGCGGAAGAAAGATACCGTATCACTGATCCTGATCTGTATCGCCGGTTATTTCTGCATCTGCCTCTATGCGCTGACACTGCGGACGCTCGTGCACTTTGCAATTCTGGCGTTCGGCGTTGGATGCTTCCAGGGATCGATTCAGTCGCTGTCGCGGTCGTATTATTCAAAGATTATTCCGGCGGAGAACTCCGGGGAATACTTCGGTATCTACGATATTTTCGCCAAAGGCGCATCGTTCCTCGGTTCTGCAGTTATTGCAGCTGTAAAACTGGCAGGCGGAACAATCAACGTGGCGGTTGCATGCCTGGCGATTTTCTTTGCACTGGGATTTGTTTTTCTGAAAATTGCAGACCGGCAGCCGATGGCTGGGGAGAGATAAAACAGAACATAGCATAAAAAATCTCAAAGCAGGAGAGAAATCCGCTTTGAGATTTTTTGCGTTTCACTCCGGGGTTCCGCAATGAGAGGTTTTGTGGTACAATAAGCAGTGAGCCGGGCCGCAGGGGATGAGGGGGCCTGAAAAATATGAATCATACAGACAGGATGAAACAAAATGGAAAAAACCAAAAAACTGGCGGTAGGCATTCTCGCGCATGTCGATGCGGGAAAAACGACGCTGGCAGAGGGGATTTTATATAAAACAGGCCAGATCCGGAAAGCCGGAAGGGTCGATCACAAGGACGCCTTTCTGGACACGGAGGAGCTGGAAAAAGCAAGGGGCATCACCATCTTTTCCAAACAGGCCGTGCTGAAGCTGAATGAGACGGAGGTCACACTCCTTGACACACCGGGCCATGTGGATTTCTCAGCGGAGATGGAGCGCACCTTACAGGTCATGGACTACGCGGTTCTTCTGATCAGCGGTGCGGACGGCGTGCAGGGTCATGTGGAGACCCTGTGGCGGCTGCTCGCGCGGTATGAGATCCCGGTCTTTCTCTTTATCAACAAGATGGATCAGCCGGGCACGGATGCGGAAAAACTGCTGGAAGAACTGCAGAGCCGCCTCTCGGAGCACTGCCTGAATTTCTCGCAGGATCTCCAGAACGCAGAATTACTGGAAGAACTTGCCATGTGTGATGAGGACGTGCTGGAGCAGTATCTGGAAACGGGAAGCGTGGAAGAAGACCAGATCCGCACGATGATCGCAGAGCGGAAGGTCTTTCCGTGCTGCTTTGGCTCTGCACTCAAGATGGAGGGTGTGACGGAATTTCTGAAAATTCTGGACCGGTTTACAAAAACGTCGGAGTACGGCGGGGATTTTGGCGCGCGCGTCTTTAAGATTTCAAGGGACACGGCAGGAAACCGTCTGACGCATCTGAAAATCACGGGCGGCGTGCTGAAGGTGAAGCAGATGCTCGGCGAAGAAAAGGCAGACCAGATCCGCATTTATTCCGGTGCGGGCTATACGATGGTACAGGAAGCACCGGCGGGGACGATCTGTGCCGTAACGGGACTGAACAGCACCTTCTCAGGTCAGGGCATCGGCAATGAAACCGAGGCGGAAAAACCGGTGCTGGAGCCGGTGCTGACGTACCGCATCGAGCTTCCGCCGGACTGCGATGTCCATCAGATGCTTGGAAAGCTGCGCCAGTTAGAAGAAGAAATCCCGGAGCTCCACATTGTCTGGAATGAGCGCCTCGCGGAAATCCATGCGCAGGTCATGGGTGAGGTGCAGATCGAGATCTTAAAGAGTCTGATCCACGAGCGTTTCGGCGAATGGGTGGAATTCGGAGCCGGAAATATTGTATACAAAGAGACGATCCGCAGTACCGTGGAGGGTGTCGGCCATTTCGAGCCGCTGCGCCATTATGCGGAAGTTCATTTGCTGCTGGAACCGGCAGAACCGGGCAGCGGACTGCAGATTGGAACCGTCTGCAGCGAGGATATCCTGGACCGCAACTGGCAGCGTCTGATCCTCACACATCTGCTGGAGCGGAAGCATCCCGGCGTGCTGACCGGATCGGAAATTACAGATATGAAAATCACATTGGTCAAGGGTCGTGCGCATATCAAGCACACCGAGGGCGGCGATTTCCGCCAGGCGACGTACCGCGCAGTGCGGCAGGGACTGAAAAAAGCAGAATCCGTTCTGCTGGAGCCGGTCTATGCGTTCCGGCTGGAAATTCCGTCGGAATCGACAGGACGGGCGCTGAACGATATTCAGCGGATGTACGGCAGCTTTGAACCGCCGGAAATGGAAGGCGATATGACGGTGATCACCGGAACCGCACCGGTTGTGACAATGCGGGATTATCAGAAAGAAGTGACTGCTTACAGCCGGGGACGCGGAAGAGTGTTCTGTACCTTAAAAGGATATGAGCCGTGCCACAACGCGGAGGAAGTGATCGCCTCCATCGGCTACGATTCCGAGGCGGATGTGGAAAATCCGACGGGTTCCGTGTTCTGTGCCCACGGGGCAGGCTTTGTCGTTCCATGGAATGAAGTGGAAGACTATATGCATCTGGAATATACACTGGAAAATCCGGAAGCAGAAAGTGATCCGGCGGAAGCAGCGGCAGACCGGAGCGGCGGAACATCCTCTGTGCAGAAAGCAAAAAAAGCATCCGACCGCGTGCCGATGGCAGCTTCCATGCAGGAGGCAAAGGAGCTGGAAGAAATCTTTACGAGGACATACGGCAAAGTGGAGCGGAAACGCGCCGGTTTCGAGCGGCGGACACGTCCGGTCACCTCGTCGTCCGGCATCGGGGATCCCAAATATGCAAAACCAAACCGTCCGAAGGAGCCGCAGGAGGAATATCTGCTGGTGGATGGCTACAACATTATTTTTGCCTGGGATGATTTAAATGAGCTGGCGAAGTACAACATTGAGAGTGCCAGAGGAAAACTGATGGACATTCTGTCGAATTATCAGGGATATAAAAAAATGACGCTGATCCTTGTCTTTGATGCCTACAAAGTAAAGGGCAACCAGGGCGAGGTCGGCATGTACCATAATATTCATGTCGTTTATACGAAAGAGGCGGAGACGGCTGACCAGTACATCGAGAAAACGGTTCACAGAATCGGCCACAACGGCAACGTAACGGTGGCTTCCTCGGACGGTCTCGAGCAGATCATCATTATGGGAGCGGGCGCGCATCGTCTCTCTGCACGGGATCTGCGCACCGAGATTGAACATACAAACGGCCAGATCCGGGAAAACTATCTGGAGAAAGAACAGAAAACGAAGTCGTACCTGCTGGAGAACGCATCCGGAGAACTGGGAGACTTTTTGAAAGAGCTGGAAGAAGAGCGAAAAAAAGAGAGTAAAAAGAGCAAAGGAAAGGCTTAAGATGAATTACGCAATCATACTATCGGGGGGAATCGGAACGAGAATGCAGATGGGGGATTTTCCGAAGCAGTATCTGGAAGTGGAAAAGAAACCGATTCTGCTGTATACGCTGGAGCAGTTTCAGAAAAGCAGTGCCGTTGAGAAAATCGTCATCGTGGCGGCAGATGCCTGGAGAGAGAAGATCCGCGGATGGATGGAAGAGGACGGGATTACGAAATTTCTCGCCTTTGCGGATGCCGGGGATACGCGGCAGGAATCCATTCGCAACGGTCTTGCCGCCTGCATGGAGGATTCCGTATCGGAGAACGACGGTGTGATCATCCACGATGGCGTGCGGCCTCTGGTGAGTGAACAGCTGATTGGCGACTGCCTTGCGGCGCTTGCCGATCATGAGGGCTGTATGCCGGTGCTGCCGATGAAGGACACGATCTATCAGAGCAGCGACGGAACGAAAATTGACCATCTGCTGGAGCGCAGCACGCTGTTTGCCGGCCAGGCGCCGGAAGCCTTCCGTCTGCATCCGTATGCGAAAATCAACCGGGAAGCATCGAAAGAGGAGCTGTCCCTTACAAGGGGAACGAGTGAAATCGCCTACCGCCATGGGCTGGATGTGGCAATGATCCCGGGGGATGAACGGAACTTTAAGATTACGACGCGGAGCGACCTGGAGCGTTTCTGTACGATTGTGAGAGGAGAAGCCAAATGAGAGCATACGAGCTGCATGGAGTCAATGATTTAAGAAGGGAAGACATCGAAAAACCGGAAATCCCATCCGGCTGGGTTCTGGTGCAGGTAAAGGCATCGGGAATCTGCAGCTCCGATATTCCGCGGATTTTCACAAACGGAACGTATCATTTTCCAACGATTCCAGGCCATGAATTTTCGGGCGTGGTTGCCGCATGCGGCGAGGGCGTACCGGAGGACCGGATCAGAAAACGGGTCGGCATTTTTCCGCTGATCCCGTGCCGCACCTGCCCGCAGTGCCGGCAGAAAAAATATGAGATGTGCGAACACTACGATTACCTTGGATCGCGCCGGGACGGCGGCTTTGCGGAATACGTGGCCGTGCCGGATTGGAACCTGATGGAGCTGCCGGAAAACGTCAGCTTCCGCGAGGCAGCGATGCTGGAGCCGCTCTCTGTGGCGCTTCATGCGGTGAAGCGAAGCGGTGTGAAGCCGGGCGATACCGCAGCTGTGATCGGAACGGGCATGATCGGTTTTGCAGCGGCAGCGTGGGCGAAAGCGCTCGGCGCCGAAACCGTTTTTGTGATTGGACGGGGCGAAGCAAAACGTGCGATCGCAGAACAGATCCCGGGAATCACATATGTGACAGAAGAGGAGAGCAAACCGATTCAGGCAGATGTCGTAGTAGAAGCGGTCGGAACGCCGCAGGCCGTTTCCAGTGCAGTTCTTCTTGCAAGACCGGGCGGAAGCATCGTGCTGATGGGAAATCCATCGGGCGATCTTGCGATGGAAAAGAACGTGTACTGGCGCATCCTGCGCAAACAGCTGAACCTGACGGGAACGTGGAATTCTTCTTATGAAAAAGATGAAGCCTGCGACTGGACGGAGGCACTCGATGCGCTTTCGAAGAAGAAAATCCCGGCACAGGCGCTGATCACGCACTGTTTCCCGTCCGAAAAGCTGATGGATGGACTGGAACTGATGAAAAATCATAAAGAGCCATACTGCAAAGTAATGGTTTCATGGGAGTAGAAAAGTATGAGAAAAAGTCAGATATCGGCATCTATGATGTGCTCAAACCTTGTGGATCTGCAGGCGACGATCGATGTATTTGAAAAAGAAAAAGTCGAATATCTCCATATCGATGTGATGGACGGCGAGTTCGTCCCGAACTTCGGCCTTGGCGTCGACTACATCCGCGGGCTGCGGGAACTGACGAGTATTCCGCTCGATCTTCATCTGATGATCAAAGACCCGGAGTACAAGCTGCCGTGGATCGGCATTCACAAAGAGGACATCGTGACGATTCATTATGAGAGCACTTTCCAGGTGCAGCGCGCGCTCGATTACCTAGTGCCGTACGGCTGCAAGCGGTTCCTCGCGATCAACCCGGCGACACCGATCGGGCAGATCGAGGAAGTGCTTGACTATATCGACGGCGTCAATCTTCTGATGGTCAATCCGGGCTTTGCCGGACAGAAAATTGTGCCGAGTACGCTGCGTAAAGCGGAAAAGCTGCAGAAATTTCTGCAGGAGATGCATCGGGAGGACATCATTTTAGAAGTGGACGGAAACATTACGAAGGAGCACGGCGCGACGCTGCGTTCCTGTGGAGCCAGCATTTTTGTGGCGGGAACTTCGAGCATTTTCTGCACCGATGTATCGCACTTCGGAGAAAAAATCCGGGAATTCCGGAAAGCAGTGGAATAAGAAAAAGAACTGCCTTTCCGGGATGCACGGTTTGAAAAACAGACGAATACTGTAAAGTGAGCGAATGACGGAGCGTGTCATATGGTAGAATTATTTCTGCTTGCTGCGGCGCTCTCGGCCGATAACTTTGCAGTAAGCATCGGATATGGAAGCAGCAATACGAGAATTTCACCCGGCATGACGGCGCTGCTGAATCTGTTCTGCAGTGCTGCCCTGGTTGCTTCCGCACAGTTTGGAAAAAGATTTCTGCAGTCCGCAGGACCGGAATGGGGAACCAGGGTGGGGGCGGGCTGCTTTTTTCTTATGGGAACGCTGAAAATTTTCGAAGAACTGAGAAAACGCAGAAGAAAAAAGCAGGGAAAAACAGAAGCAAGACCGGAACATCTGGAAAAACAGCTCCACCCGCTGGAATTTGGCCTGCTGGCGGTTTCGATGTCGGTGGATGGAATTGTCTCCGGCGTCTTTGCTGCGGATCTTCCGGTGACAGGAGGACAGATCTTTTTTGCCTCCTTCGCGGTCGGAATGGCGGCGATGTATGCCGGAACTGCCATCGGAAAAAAGACGGGGCAGAAAAACGGCGGAAACGGAGCATTGTTCGGAGGAATTCTGTTCTATTTACTGGCGTTTTTAAAGCTCACATAGAATTACATGTAAGAAAGAAAAACCAGCAGATCCCGGCGTAAAATTGACAAGCCCGTGCAGATATGCTATAAAAGTAGGAGGTTTGCTGCTGGAAAATTAAAAAAACAGATGCAGCAGACAAAGTAAGAGAGGAAAATACATGATTTCAGTAGTAATCCCTTCGTACAACGGTGCAGAAACACTGTTTCAGGCAATCGACTCAGTCCTTTGCCAGACAACAAAAACCCCGCTGGAAATCCTGGTGATCGACGACAATTCCACGGACGATACGATGGAAAAGATGGGGCGTTACGGAGAAAATGACCGGGTACGGTATATCCGGAATGAGACAAACAAAGGAGCGTCCGCATCCAGAAACCGCGGTGTACAGCTCGCAAAGGGCGATTACATTGCCTTTCTGGACGCGGATGATTACTGGGATCCCGAAAAACTGGAAAAGCAGGAAAAAGCCCTTGCAAAGACCGGTGATGTGCTCTGCTGTACGGGCCGGGAGCTGATTTACGATCAGGAACCGGAAAAGCAGAAGATCTTTTCTGTCCCGGAGCGGATCACCTACAAAATGCTGCTGCGCGGCAACGTGATCGGCTGCTCGTCGGTACTGGCCAAAAGAAGCGTTCTGCTGGAATTCCCGATGGAAAAGGACGAGTGCCACGAGGATTATCTGGACTGGCTGCGGATCCTGAAAAAATACGGGACAGCCTGCGGTGTGGATGAGCCTTTGCTGAAATACCGGCTGTCCAGCACAGGAAAATCGGGGAATAAACTGCATTCTGCAGGCATGACTTACCGTGTTTACCGCGAACTGGGAATGGGAACGTTCCGCTCCCTGTACTGTTTTGCGTGCTATGCCGTAAACGGTGTGCGGAAGTATTACGGTAAGGGCAAAAAGAGAGGAAGAGATTGATGAACTATAAAAACAGGGAACAGTACAAACATCTGATGCGTGTCCTGGCGGTCGCGGCGATTGTGCTTCTGGAATGCGCCGTTTTTTCTGTGTTCTGGGACAGATACTATGCGAGCCACCTGTGGCTGGAGCCGTTCTGGGATAAGGGAAATCAGATTATCGTCGTGATCTACGGCATTTTTCTTCTGGTTTTCATGTACATTTACGGCGGCATGAAGATCGGCTACATGAAGGGAAGCAGCATCATCTATTCCCAGATGATGACGGCATTCTGTGCCAATGCGCTGATGTATCTGCAGATTATCCTGCTGTGGCGCCACCTGCCGTACATTCTGCCGATGGTCGGCATGACACTCGTGGACTTTGCGCTGGCAGGCATTGTATCCTGGCTTTTTGAGAAGACGTTTGCGCGTCTCTTTCCGCCAAGAGAGGTGCTTCTGATTTACGGTGAATACCCGATGGAAAGCCTGGAGCTGAAGATGAACCAGCGGCCGGACAAGTATATTGTAGCACATAAGGTGAGCGCGGAAGTGGGAGAGAAAGAGCTCTGCCGCCAGATTGACGCATACGGCCAGGAGGGCGTGATCCTGGGCGATCTTCATTCGGAGCTGCGCAACCGTCTGCTGAAATATTGCTATGCGAAAGAAATCCGTGTCTATCTGACGCCGAAGCTGTCGGATATTATGGTGCGGAAAGCGGAAGCGCTCCATATTTTCGATACACCGCTTCTGCTCGCGCGAAACAGTGGTCTTTCGTTTGATCAGAGATTCTGCAAGCGCCTGCTGGATCTGCTCGTATCGACGATTCTTCTTGTGATCACGTCGCCGATTATGCTGATCGCAGCGCTCTGCATCAAGCTGTATGACCATGGCCCGGTGTTCTTTAAACAGAAACGTCTCACGATCGGCGGAAAAGAATTCTATGTTTACAAATTCCGAAGCATGATTGTGGATGCCGAAAAAGACGGCGTAGCCCGCCTGGCAACGAAGAACGACAGCCGCATTACGCCGGTCGGAAAGGTGATCCGCGCGACGAGAATTGATGAGCTGCCGCAGCTTCTGAACATTTTCAAGGGCGATATGAGCGTCGTCGGACCGCGCCCGGAGCGGCCGGAGATTGCAAAGGAATATGAGGAATCGATTCCGGAATTTGCTTACCGTCTGAAAGTAAAGGCAGGACTTACCGGCTACGCCCAGATTTACGGAAAGTACAACACGACCGCATACGACAAGTTGAAGCTGGATCTGATGTACATAGAGAGCTATTCGATTTTAGAGGATCTGAAACTGATTCTTGCGACCTTCAAGATTGTCTTCACAAAGGAGAGCACAGAAGGGCTCGAGGAAGGACAGACGATCAGCCTGAACGCAAAGGAAGAGGAGAAAAAAGATGTTTAATACCGAGGACGAAATTCTGCGCCGGCTGCAGGAAAAAAATCTGGAAATGGCCGTCATGTTTTATAAATGGTGCCAGAGAAATCATCTGATCTGTTATCTCTGCGGCGGCGGCTGCATCGGTGCAATCCGCCACGGCGGTTTCATTCCGTGGGACGATGATCTCGACTTTTTCATGCCGCGCAAGGACTATGAGAAGTTTTTAAAGATCTGGGATACGCAGGAGGAGAGTAAAATCTACAAGCTCGAGTACCCGAAAGAGGGCTTCTGCAATGCGCACACGTTTGCGAACATCCGCGACAGCCGCACTACACAGGTGAAAAAGGAGCAGGTCGATATGGATCTCTGCCATGGCGTTGCGCTTGATATTCTCCCGATCGAGGGCTATGCACCGGGAAACCTTGCGCGGAAATGGCAGGTCATCGAGGGGAAGATTTTCCAGCTTTTCTGCACACAGGTCATCCCGACGAAAGAGCGCCACGGTGCATTTATGCATTATCTTGGAACCGTTCTGCTGGCGCTGGCTCCGACGCAGAAGATGCGGTACCGGATCTGGAAGCAGGCAGAGAACTATATTACAAAATTTGATATCGACAGCCCACGGGTGGACGGCATCACCGAGATGTGCGCACCGCAGGCGATTCTCCGGAAATATCCGAAAAAGATTTTTGCATCGGCGATTGAGGTTCCGTTCGAGAACGAGCGCCTGCCGATTCCGGTCGGATACGACACATATCTGCGCATGGCGTTCGGCGATTATATGAAACTGCCGCCGAAGGAACAGCAGAAAGGCCACCACGATGCGGCGTTTCTGGATCTCGATCATCCGTATGAGCAGTATAAGGGGATATACTACTGCTGTAAGAAATAAAGAAAGAGGATAAAACAATGCCGGAAATTTCAATCATTACCCCGGTGTATCAGGCAGAAAAATTTTTAAAAAAATGTGTGGATTCCATTCTCTCCCAGTCTTTTACGGACTGGGAGCTGCTTCTTGTAGATGATGGAAGCACCGACAAGAGCAGTGAAATCTGCCGGACATACGCAGAACAGGATGCGCGGATCCGTTATCACCAAAAAGAGAACGGCGGCGTCAGTTCGGCGCGGAATGCGGGCGTTGCGCTTGCAGAGGGGCGTTATATCACGTTTGTGGACAGCGACGATTTCGCAGCGGAGGATCTTCTGGAAACACTGTATCGTCTGGCGGAAAAGTATGATGCCGAAATGAGTATCTGCCGCGGATACGATCTCTATGAAGGAAGGCCGGTGCCGGATCTGAAACAGGAGGGAATCGAATCTGTGACCGACAGCGAGGAGGGACTGCGCCGGGTGATGAAGGCGCGCGTGTTCGGCGTGATGCCGTGGGGCAAGCTGTATCGAAGAGAGATTTTCGAGGGCGTTGTCTATCCGGAGAAAACAATCGCCGAGGATGCATACGTCATCGTTCCGTTAATGGAGCACTGCCGGAAGGTGGCCTTTTCCACAGCACAGAAATACTATTATGTGCACCGGCGCGAAAGCCTCACGACAAGCGGTTTTCGCTGGTCAGATCTTGGTTCGGTGGAAGTGTGGGATCATAACCGGAGTGTCGTGGAAGAACGCCACCCGGCGCTGAAAAAAGAAGCAGGTGTGCGCTGCTGCTGGGCGCGGTTTTTCGTGCTGGACAAGCTGATGCTGTTGGAAACCATGGACGCGGAGAAAAAGGCGCTTGCGAAGAGGCTGGCAAAAGAGCTTAAAAAGCATCCGCTTCTGGTACTGGAAGGCGATCACTTCACGAACGGGCGGAAAATCGCCTATCTGACCCTGTTTCTGGGAACCGGAATTTACCGGCAGTGCGTGCGTACCTTGTTCCGGAAAAGAAATTTATAAAAAATGCGGCAGAAACGAAAGGAATATTTTCGTTTCTGCCGTATTTTTTAATTTTTCTTTGACGAGAGCAGAACACCGTTTTTATCAAACTGATACGTTGTTCCGTCAATTTTTTTGGTTCCGGTGACGCGTCCGCCCCAGCCCTGGAAGTAGTAGGTGTTTCCGTCAATTTCTGCCCAGCCGGTCTGCATGGAAGCATCATCGTTGAAGTAGTACCAGTTATTTTT
>NZ_CDRRUH010000031.1:0-35246 GCF_977045365.1 Fusicatenibacter sp. | reverse complement strand
GTGAAGAAGAAAGAAGAAGTTCATAAGATGGCAGAGGCTAACAAGGCATTTGCTCACTACAGATTCTAAGAGGAGGAAAATCCGTTGGCTGGAAGAGAATATCCATTAGAGAGAACCAGAAACATTGGTATTATGGCTCACATCGATGCAGGTAAAACAACCCTGACCGAGCGTATCCTGTACTATACCGGTGTTAACTACAAGATTGGTGATACTCACGAAGGAACTGCTACCATGGACTGGATGGAACAGGAGCAGGAGCGTGGTATCACAATTACTTCAGCTGCTACAACCTGCCACTGGACTCTGGAAGAGAACTGCAAGCCGAAACCGGGCGCTCTTGAGCACCGTATCAACATCATTGATACCCCAGGCCACGTTGACTTTACCGTAGAGGTAGAGCGTTCTCTTCGTGTACTGGACGGCGCTGTCGGCGTGTTCTGTGCAAAAGGTGGTGTAGAGCCTCAGTCTGAGAACGTATGGCGTCAGGCTGATACCTACAACGTACCGCGTATGGCATTCATCAACAAGATGGACATCCTTGGTGCTGACTTCTACAACGCTGTAGATCAGATCAAGACCAGACTTGGTAAAAATGCTATCTGCCTTCAGCTTCCAATTGGTAAGGAAGATGAGTTCAAGGGAATTATCGATCTGTTCGAGATGAAAGCTTACATCTACAACGACGATAAGGGCGATGATATCTCCATCGTTGATATCCCGGAAGATATGAAAGAAGACGCTGAGCTGTATCACACCGAGCTGGTAGAGAAAATCTGCGAGCTGGACGATGAGCTGATGATGCGTTATCTGGATGATGATATCCCGTCTGTTGACGAGATGAAAGCAGTTCTGCGTAAAGCTACCTGCGAGTGTACAGCTGTACCGGTATGCTGCGGTTCTGCATACAGAAACAAAGGTGTTCAGAAACTTCTGGACGCTATTCTTGAGTACATGCCGGCTCCGACCGATATCCCGCCAATCGAGGGTACCGATCTGGACGGAAACCCGATCGTAAGACATTCTTCCGATGACGAGCCGTTCTCCGCACTGGCATTCAAGATTATGACAGACCCATTCGTTGGTAAGCTGGCATACTTCCGTGTGTATTCAGGAACCATGAACTCCGGTTCTTACGTACTGAATGCAACAAAAGATAAAAAAGAGCGTGTTGGACGTATCCTTCAGATGCATGCAAACAAACGTATGGAGCTGGATAAAGTTTACTCCGGTGACATTGCAGCTGCAATCGGATTCAAGTTCACCACAACAGGTGATACCATCTGCGACGAGCAGCATCCGGTAATCCTTGAGTCTATGGAGTTCCCGGAGCCGGTTATCGAGCTGGCTATCGAGCCTAAGACAAAAGCAGGCCAGGGCAAACTGGGCGAGTCCCTTGCAAAACTGGCTGAGGAGGATCCGACCTTCCGTGCACACACCAATCAGGAAACTGGTCAGACCATCATCGCTGGTATGGGTGAGCTGCATCTGGAAATCATCGTTGACCGTCTGCTTCGTGAGTTCAAAGTAGAGGCTAACGTAGGTGCTCCGCAGGTTGCATACAAAGAGACCATTACCAAACCGGCAGACATCGACAGCAAATATGCAAAACAGTCTGGTGGACGTGGACAGTATGGTCACTGTAAAGTTAAATTCGAGCCTATGGATGCAAACGGCGAAGAGATTTACAAATTCGAGTCTACCGTTGTCGGTGGAGCTATTCCGAAAGAGTATATCCCGGCTGTAGGCGAAGGTATCGAAGAGGCTATGAAAGCCGGTATCCTGGGAGGCTTCCCGGTAGTCGGTGTTCATGCAAATGTATACGACGGATCTTATCATGAGGTCGATTCTTCTGAGATGGCATTCCACATTGCTGGTTCTCTGGCATTCAAGGAAGCTATGCAGAAGGGTGCTCCGGTTCTTCTTGAGCCTATCATGAAAGTCGAAGTTTCCACTCCGGAAGATTACATGGGTGATGTTATCGGTGATATCAACTCCCGTCGTGGTCGTATCGAGGGTATGGATGACATCGGCGGCGGAAAGATGATCCGTGGATTCGTACCGCTGGCTGAAATGTTCGGTTACGCAACAGACCTTCGTTCTAAAACTCAGGGACGTGGTAACTACTCCATGTTCTTTGATAAATACGAGCAGGTTCCGAAAAACGTACAGGAAAAAGTTCTGTCTGCAAAAGCAAAATAATGTAAGAAAAATAATCGGGTGTGCAGCTGTCAAAGGCTGCACAGCCTAAAAGTATTATTTTTCTGAGATTTCCCTTGCAAATAAGACGGAAATGCAATATAATCAGACTTAGCAGGTTTACGATTCAGGTGGGTTCCTGCCACCAATTTAGTCTCAAAAAAGCCCACTGGGCGCAATTTTAAGGAGGACATTTTAAAATGGCTAAAGCTAAATTTGAAAGAACAAAACCGCATTGTAACATTGGTACCATCGGCCACGTTGACCATGGTAAAACAACTCTGACCGCAGCTATCACAAAAGTACTTTCTACCAGAGTAGAAGGAAACACTGCTGAGAACTTCGAAGATATCGATAAAGCTCCGGAAGAGAGAGAGCGTGGTATCACAATCTCTACTGCACACGTTGAGTATCAGACAGAGAAAAGACACTATGCACACGTTGACTGCCCAGGCCATGCTGACTATGTAAAGAACATGATCACTGGTGCTGCACAGATGGACGGAGCTATCCTTGTAGTAGCTGCTACAGACGGTGTTATGGCTCAGACAAAAGAGCACATCCTTCTGTCCCGTCAGGTAGGTGTACCTTACATCGTTGTATTCATGAACAAATGCGATATGGTAGACGACGAAGAGCTGCTTGAGCTGGTAGACATGGAGATCCGTGAGCTGCTGAACGAGTATGACTTCCCGGGAGATGACACTCCGATCATCCAGGGTTCTGCTCTGAAAGCTCTGGAAGATCCGGCTGGCCCATGGGGAGATAAAATCATGGAGCTTATGGATGCAGTAGATAGCTGGATCCCGGATCCGCAGCGTGACACTGATAAAGATTTCATCATGCCTGTAGAGGACGTATTCACCATCACTGGTCGTGGTACTGTTGCTACTGGCCGTGTTGAGGCTGGTGTTCTTCATCTGAATGAGGAAGTTGAAATCGCAGGTCTGAAAGAAGAGACCAAGAAAACTGTTGTAACTGGTATCGAGATGTTCCGTAAACTCCTCGATGAGGCTCAGGCTGGTGATAACATCGGTGCTCTGCTTCGTGGTGTTCAGAGAACAGAGATCGAAAGAGGACAGGTTCTGGCTAAACCAGGTACCGTTCACTGCCATACCAAATTTACCGCTCAGGTATACGTTCTGACAAAAGACGAGGGTGGCCGTCATACTCCATTCTTCAACAACTATCGTCCGCAGTTCTACTTCCGTACAACTGACGTAACAGGTGTTATCACTCTTCCGGAAGGAACTGAGATGTGCATGCCTGGCGATAACGTTGAGATGACCATCGAACTGATCCACCCGATCGCTATGGATCAGGGTCTTACCTTCGCTATCCGTGAGGGTGGCCGTACCGTTGGATCAGGCCGTGTTGCTACTCTGATCGACTAATCATCGGTAGACTATTCGAATAAAATATAATTGTATCGAAAGATACTTGTGCTCAAACGTAAGAGACCCCGGCGTCGTAAGGCGACCGGGGTTTTTCTGTTTTTGACCAAAAGAATCTTATTATATATAGCAAGATATGATATAATTTTTATTAGCTGAATTAAAAGAGAAGAAGGGAAAAAAGATGGACTACTTGGAGGCAATTGATGAAACCTCTTATTTATCGGTACCGAATGCGTCAACCTATCGAAAGATTATGCGATGCTTCTACCGGGAATATGAAAAGATGAATTTTCAGCTGTATAAAGAAGACATCTTTGAAATGATAAAGAAAGATCCGCTGTTCGAAACCTATACAATGGATCAGCTTGTACTGGACTTAAATGCCCTGGTAAAATGGAAAAACCTGACGCCGATCCAGGATCCGGGAAGAGTATATACAATAGCGGATTATAAAAACAAACAGTATCAGTATACGATGTCAGAGTATGCAGTGGAAATTGAACGTCTTACGGTACGGCTGGAAAACATCTTTTTAGAATCGGGTAATCTGTCTACCAATTTTTTTGTCCGATTGGAGAAAAGTCTGGATGAAGCATCCATGATGGAGCGTGCTTCACTGAAAGAAGTAAATGAATGGTGGAATCTGCTGCAGGAAGATTTTAAACGGCTGAATCAGAACTATCAGGATTATCTGCGGGACTTTTATTCCGGAAAGACAGAACAGCTGATGAAATCGGTAGAATTTATTGTACACAAAGATAAGTTTATCAAATATCTGACCGATTTCGTGCAGGAAATGCAGCGTCATTCCAGAAAAATTGAACGGATCCTGGTACAGAACATTCCGGTGATTGAGGAAACTGTTCTGGAAAAAGTGGTGCAAAGTGAGCTGGATATTCCACATGCCCAGCTGGAGATTCATGAAAATGCAGAGTCAAGCATTCGTGAAAATGTGCAGGGAAAGTGGAAATCATTAAAAAACTGGTTTGTTGACACGGAAAAAAGAGAGTGTGAATGTAAAAAGGTACTGAAGATTACGAATGACGTCATTCGAAGCATCATACAGAATGCAGCATTGATTGTGCAGATCCAGAACTGGGGAATCAGCAGAAAAGATGATTATAAAAAATTTCTGGAACTGTTTTTGAAATGTGAGGATCTGGAAGAAGCACAGAAATTATCCGCGCATGTTTTCGGTGTGCAGAAAATAGAACACTTTAAAACGATAGAACCGCGGGAAGAGGATGCCATCAATAAGAGTATTTATGAAGAGACGCCGGCGGAATTTCTGCTGAAGCCGCATACCAGAAACTACAGAGAAAAGAAGGACAAACGCGGTTTTTCTGACAAGACAATGGAGAAGATGATACAGAGGGAAGCATATCTGAAGCAGGTGCAGGGACAGAAAGAAATTGTCATGCATTACATTAAAGATCACAAAATTGTCTTTTCGGAAATATCGGAACGTGTGACAGAAGATACAAGAAAAGTATTTTTGCAGTGGATTGCACAGGCGAATATGAATTCACAAAAAAAGGGCAGAACAGAATACGGGCAGGAATACCGGTTAATGCGGGAAAAAGGAACCTGTGTTCTGAAGTGTGAGGATGGCGATCTGACGATGCCATCGTATATTTTGGAGTTTAGATAAAATATGAATGAAGTAAGAACATTGCTGGAAAAGGTCTGGATCTGCAAAGATACAGAGAAAGAAACGTACTACAAAGTAAAACGGGACATTCCTAACTTTCAGAAATTTCTCCGTGAGCAGATGGGATGGAAGCTGATTCACACGGAAAATCTGCTGAAGCTGGAAAAGATACCGGCACATGCGGAAGCGTTTATGGGAATTGAGGAATTTACAGAGATCAGAGATTACTGTATTTTTTGTGTTGTGCTGATGTATCTGGAAGACAAAGAAGAGGAAGAACAGTTCCTGCTTTCCGAACTGATTGATTATGTAGAGACACAGTTAAAAGCATACCTGACGATTGACTGGACCTCTTTTACCCAGAGAAAATCGCTGGTGCGGGTTCTGCAGTATATGGAAAAGCTGCAGATGCTCCGCGTGTACGAGGGAAGAAGTGAGGCTTTTGGAGCAGAGGCCGGACAGGAAGTATTATATGAAAACACCGGCTATTCCAAATATTTTGCAACCAGTTTTCCGACGGACATTTCGCAATATGAATCATGGGAGGACTTTGAAGCAGCAGATTTTGAAGAGGTGCAGGAAAATAGAGGTGCGGCAAGAATTCATCGCGTTTATCGGCAGCTTGTCACATGCCCTGCCATGTATTGGGAAAAAAACAGCGATCCGGATGCCCTGTATCTGAAAAATGAAAGACAGTGGGTTGCAAAATATTTGCGTGAAAATCTGGGTGGAAACCTTGATATTTATAAAAATGCTGCATGCCTGACGCTGGAAGAAGGAGATGTCTACGGAAGTGTGCATCCGAGGGATGCTATGCTGCCAGAGGCAGTTCTGCTGGTATGTGTGGAAATTCAAAAAGAGTTGAAAAAAAGGAAGCTGCAGAAACAGGAAAATGAATGTATTTATATAGAAAAGAATAAATTCATAAAACTGCTGCTTGCCTGCAGAAAAAAATGGAGCGAGGGCTGGAGTAAAGAGTTTCGTGAGATGGAAGAGAAAAAGCTTTGCGAAACCGTGATACAGTACATGAAAAACTGGATGATGATTCGCGTGGAGGGCGAGCAGGTTACGATCCTGCCGGGGACAGGAAGAATGACGGGATTTTATCCGGAAGATTTCAAGACAAAATAGATATCATTTCACTGAAGCAAAAAACGAAGAGAAACACAAAAAATAAAGAGAAGTAAAAATACCGTTGGATTGGAAAACAGGGAGGAACATCAGGGATGAAAGAGCGTTGGAAAATGAGCCGGATTGGATTCGTAAACTTCTGGCTGTATGATGAGGAGGATTTTGCGTTTAACGATGGAAAACTTCTTTTGAGAGGACAGAACGGTTCCGGAAAATCAATCACAACGCAAAGCTTTATTCCATTTGTACTGGACGGTGACCGTACGCCGAGCCGGTTGGATCCATTTGGTTCGAGTGATCGAAAAATGGAATATTATTTTCTGGGAGAAGAAGGAAAAGATGAGTCAACCGGTTATCTTTTTCTTGAGTTTAAAAAAGAAGAAACAGGGGAATATCGAACCATCGGAATCGGCCAGCGGGCCAAACGGGGAAAGCCGATGGATTTCTGGGGCTTTGTGATCCTGGATGGAAAACGTATTGGCTATGATTTCTGGCTTTACAAAGAAGTCGGATCGAGTAAAATTCCCTATGATAAACGAGAATTAAAGAGTGCCCTCGGGGAGGAGAATTTTTATACGGACAGCCAGAGCGAATATAAAAAGCATGTCAACCAGTATATTTTCGGATTTCGAAAAGAGGAGCAGTATGAGCAGTTTATCAAACTTCTTGTAAAGGTGCGTGCGCCAAAACTGTCGAAGGAATTCAAACCGACGAAGGTATATGAAATCCTGAATGATTCTCTCCAGACGCTGACAGATGAAGACTTGCGTGCTATGGTAGAAGCAATGGAGAAAATGGATGAAATCCAGGACAGTCTGGATATGCTGAAGCGGGCATTTGACGATGTGCGGATTATCCGAAATGAATACACACGGTATAATCAGTATATGCTTGCAAGAAAAGCGCAGGCTTATCAGAACAAAAGAAAGGAAGTTTCGGATTTACAGAAAAAGCTGGAAGTGCAGGAACGGAAACTTCAGAATGCAGAACAGGAAAAGGAACAGAAGAGCAGCCGTTCCGCGGAGCTGGAGGAATGTCGGAAACTTGCCGAGACGGAAAAAAATGGTCTTCTGGACATGAATCTGGAAGAAATTGATCAGAAGCTGGAGTATGCAAAGGATCAGAAAAAAGCCGCAGAGGAAAAAGAGCGTTATTGGGAACAGAAGGCGCAGGAATATCAGACCAGAATATGGAACAGCGAGCAGCAGCTTACAGAACTCAAAAGTTTTCTGGAACAAAAACAGCAGAGTCTTCAGGAAATCTGTAAGGAACTGGAAGAAGAACAGGAAATTCTGCAGTGGGAATCGTATGAAAAGGCAATGCAGATCGTGCGGGCAGAGGAGACTGTACAGACAGAAGAGATCGTTCAGAGTCTGTCTGCGCTGAAAAAGACAATTGAAGAAGGCCGCAGAGCGATTCAAAGATACGAGGAGGCAGTGCAAAGGTACGATGAAATTGCAGCCCAGATGGAACGTCTGCGGGCAGAAAAAACAGAAAAAGAACAGAAGCTGGAACAGGCACGGGAATTTATCACGGAAAGTCTGGATAACTGGATCACAGAAATCTTTGAAAAAGAAAAAATGGCAGAAATCTGGAAACCGGATCATACCGTTCTTACAGCAGCAGAACAGAAAATCCGAAATTACCAGACCATCGAGGATGCCAGTGCAGTACAGGAACTGCTGCGAAACGATTATGAACGTCAGAGACAGCATCTGTTAGAAGAGAAAGCGAAGCAGACGCAGGCCTGGAAAGACAGCCGGAGGGAACTTGCACAGGTAGAAGAGGAACAAAAAAAGGTTCAGCAGCAGGAAGAACTGGAACCGGCGCGGACAAAGTCTGCCGAACAGTCCCGGCTTGCCCTGCAGGAAAAAAATATTCTCGCAGTTCCGTTCTATAAGACGGTAGAATTTTCCGAAAACCTGGATTCTGCTGCCTGCGCAAGGCTGGAGGCACAGCTGCAGCAGATGGGACTTTTGGATGCACTTGTGATTTCAGAAGAAGACAGTCGAAAGCTGCGCAAAACCTGTCCGGAGCTTCTGGATACGGTTCTGACCGTCAGAGAAAGCGGAGCTTCTTCTTTTTCCGGACTAAGGGTAAGTGAAACACTTTCCCAGACATTGAAAGAGACTGTTCAGCGGATTTTGAGCAACATTTATGAGGAAGAAAACGGAAAAGGAATCTATCTTGGAAAAGACGGATGGTTCCGTCAGGGTGTACTGACAGGACGGGCGGATAAAGAAGGAGAAGCAGAGTATCTCGGAGTTCTGGCCCGGAAACGACGCAGAGAGCAGAAGCTGCGCGAACTTGCAGAATTACAGAAAGAAATCGAAAACAGAGTACAGGTGACCGGACAAAAGCTGGAAGAGATTGAAAAAAAGCTGGAATTTCTGCAGGATGAATATCAGAAGCTGCCGGATTTCTCGGAGATCAATGCCGCTTTTGCACTGGAAAAAGAGTGCAGACTGACGCTGCAGATAGCAGAAACAGAGTACGGGAGAAAAGAAAAACAGGAAGAGGCATGCCGCGAAGAAAAGAATCAGAGATATCAGAGCATGCTTCAGAATTGTAAAAGTCTGCCGTACGGAAGGACAGAAGAAGCATATGAAGAAGCCGCGGATGCGGCGGAAGCCGTGTATGGCATCTGGCAGGAAATCCGACAGCTTCTGCTGCAAATCATGACGCAGAAAAGCGCGGTTACTGTGAAACAGGAAATAATGGAACGGGATGCAGAGCAGCAGGATGAAGCCTATGTAGAAAAACGGGGCTACAGGATGAAAGTGAGGGAGGCCCAGATCCAGATTGATCAGTTTGAAGAGTACCTGAACAGTCCGGAGATTGTGGAAAAGGCCAACCGATTGAAAAAACTGCAGGAAGAACTGCGAAAGATCAGTGAAGAAAGCAGTCAGTTGGACAGAGAGCTGGCGGTTCTGGAGGCAGAATGTGAACGGATCCGGGCGGAAATGCCGGAGAAAAAAGAAGAGCTGCAGAAAGAGCTTCTGCTGGAGACAAGACTGCGGAACTATTTTGAAGAAGAACTTGATTTAAAACTTTTGATGAACCGGGAAAATAAAACGCTTCCTGAATGTGCGAAAGAAGCAGTCAGATTGCTTCGGGAAAATGATAAAAACCGTGATGCATCCGATGTATTCCAGACATTGATCCGTGTATTTCAGCAGCATAACGGCAGCCTGACCAGCTACGGAACTACGATGGAAAAATGTTTCGGAGCAGAAGACGGATTGACAGAAGAAATGGGGAATCTTCTGCGCAGCCGTGTCCGTATTGTATCAACGTGGAATGGAAAAAAGGTATATCTGGATGAATTCTATACGATTCTGAAGGCAGCGATCGAAGAAACGGAATTGCTGATTCAGAGAAAAGACAGAGAATTATTTGAAGATATCCTGTCCCAGACGATTAGCCAGCAGCTGACCGACCGCATTGCAGAGAGCCGCAAATGGGTACAGGATATGTCGAAACTGATGAAGGAGATGGATACGTCCATGGGTCTTTGTTTTTCGTTGGACTGGAAACCGCGGAAAGCAGAAAATGAGGCAGAACTTGATATCACGGAGCTGGAAGAAATTCTGCTCCGGGACAGAGGACTTCTGACACTGGAGGATATTGAAAAAGTTGCAGCACATTTCCGGAGCAAAATCCGTACAGAAAAAATGCGGCTGGAAGAGGAACAGAGTGTCATCAACTATATGGATCTGGTGCGGGATGCCCTGGATTACCGGAAATGGTTTGAATTCCACATGTATTTCCGGCGCGGCAAGGAGCAGAAGAAACCGCTGACCAATGCTGCCTTTAACCGGTTCAGCGGTGGAGAGAAAGCAATGGCGATGTATGTTCCGCTCTTTGCGGCTGTAAATGCCCAGTATCAGAAAGCGGAGCAAAAAGACCATCCTCGGATGATTGCACTGGACGAGGCATTTGCCGGTGTTGATGACAAAAACATCAGCAGTATGTTTGAACTTGTGGAAAAACTGGACTTTGATTACATCATGAACTCGCAGGCATTGTGGGGATGTTTTGAAACAGTTCATGCGCTGCGAATTGCAGAGCTGCTGCGGCCGCTGAACTCCAAAACAGTTTCGGTGATCTATTATAGCTGGAATGGAAAAGAAAGAGTTTTAGATGAATAACGAAAAAGAATGTGCAGTGTATCTTCAGACGCAGAAGGCATACCACAGAGCCATGGAAGAAATGAGAAAAAAATGGCGTTCCTATGGAAAAGCGGCGGGAAGAATCACACTGAAATATACTTCGGAGGAAGAACGACGTGCGGTCAGCGGAATTACGGGCAAAAGATATTTGAGCGATACCATTTGTTTTTCTTTTGCAGAATTTCAACGTGGTCTGCAGAAAACCAGATTTGCACCGGTTGATATGCAGAAGCTTCTGGAATGCTATTTTCATGAGAAAATGATGACCAACCAGAAGCAGATGGAGCAGGAGCAAAATCAGAAGCAGCAGTTTCTGAAAAAGATCCGGAGCAGCATACAAGAAGAAACAGAACCCGCGTCGATTGCAGCACAATGGCTTTCTGCCATGCTTTCAGAAAAAAAATTTGGCTGGCAGATTGTGATGCGGGAATATGAAAAGAATGTATGGCAGACAGAAAAAATGGTACGGTATGTGTGCCGTGCAGTCAGTCAGCTGGAGCAATGGAAACGAAGTGAGGAAATCGTTCCGCTTGCGGTTGCAGCGGCAGAAATCTCGGGAAATCCACATTATTTTGATCGAAATACAACAGAAGGTTCTTTGTTTACACAGGCACTCTGCTGGTATGAGAAGGCAGAATTGCCGCAGAATACATATCAATGGAGAGAACTGCTGCAGTGCGTGGGAATTGTGCCGGATAACATTTCTTCCCTGGTACATGCGTTTGGAATTCGTTTAAAAAAACAGGAGATATGGCATCCGGCATATGAAGCCTTTTGCCGATGCGGGGAACCGTATGTGCTTACGATGGAAAATCTGAAGGGTATTACAGAAGTACAGCCTGTCGGAACGTGTGTATACATTGTGGAAAACGAAATGGTATTCAGCTATCTTATGGAACAGGTGCAGGGAAAGAAGGTGTCGCTGCTGTGTACGTCGGGACAGCCGCGGTATGCAGCATTAAAACTGATTTCATTGATCGTACAGAGTGGGATTCCCATTTACTACAGTGGAGATCTTGACCCGGATGGAATTGGAATTGCTGACAGACTCTGGCAGCGGTTTGGAAACAGAATCTGCTTCTTTGGAATGTCACCAGAGGATTACCGGAACAGCCTTTCAAAAGAAGCATTTGGAGAGAATGGCAGGAAAAAGCTGGAACATATACGGAATCCTTTGCTAAGAGAGACGGCGGAACTGGTAAGGAAAACAGGAAAAGCGGGATATCAGGAAAATATTTTAAAAGAGCTTTCCGAGAACATTGTCAGAGGTAATCCAAACCAGAATCTGTAAAATACGAATTGTGAATGATGGGAAAAGATAGAACAGAAAGGATTTTATCAGCATGATTACAAAGGCGGACATCAAGCGGGAGACAAATTCCGTATCATATAACCGTGGAAAACAGATCTATGAAGAACAGAAAGTGCATGCTTTTCAGGTACAGGAAATAGAGGAAATTTTTGGATATCAACTGCATAAAATTACAGCTGTCGTAGACGGAAGCGGAAAAAATATGTATTGTGTCAGCGTTTCTGTAGATGAAGAAATGTCTGAATTTAAGGAACCATCGAGGAAAAAATTATCAAGCTTCAGCAGATGAAAAAAGAGCTGGCGGAAGAGATCCTCGCCGGTGATGAAATTAAGACAGCATCCTTTCAGAGAGAGGAACTGCTTGCGCTTTTGGAAGATCGGTTCTGAAACTGCGAAAAGAAGAAAAAGATCTGATGTAAGGACGAAGTGCAGCAATGCAGGAAAATATAAAAGGGATACGTTTCTGTCATGCCCTGAAAACGGGCAGACAGGAAACGTATCCCTTTTTTAGGCGCGCTCTAGCGTAATAGTCTATTCAAAACCAATCTTACAGAAGCTGAATATTCATCACATCCATCACCTCTCGTGTCTCCATCGGCCATACCGAGCACTGTACCTCTCCGATATGCGCTTTGCGCAGGAAAAACATACAGATACGGGACTGTCCGATACCGCCGCCGATTGTCTGCGGGAGAGTGCCGTTCAGAATGGATTTCTGGAAGGGAAGCTTCGCGCGGGACTGGCATCCGCATTCCTTTAACTGGGCGCGGAGAGCATCTGCGTTGACGCGGATTCCCATGGAGGAAAGCTCCAGAGCGATGTCAAGCACTGGATAATAAACGATCAGGTCGCCGTTTAAAGACCAGTCGTCGTAGTCCGGGGAACGTCCGTCCTGACGCTCTCCGGAAGCAAGCACGCCGCCGATCTGCATAATAAAGACAGCACCTTTTTCTTTTGTAATCGTATACTCTCTTTCCTTTGGAGTCAGATCCGGATAGCGATCCTCAAGCTCCTGGGAAGTGATAAAGAAAATTTCATCCGGCAGAATGGTTTCGATGTAGTCGTACTGGTCTGCCATATGTTTTTCTGTGTTTTTCAGCGCCTCATAGATGTCTTTTACGGTACTCTTTAAGAAATCAAGATTGCGTTCTTCCGGGGACATGATTTTTTCCCAGTCCCACTGATCCACGTAAACGGAGTGAATGTTGTCGGTCACCTCGTCCTGGCGGATGGCGTTCATATCGGTGTAGATGCCTTCTCCCTCGGAGAAGCCATATTTGTGAAGTGCATACCGTTTCCATTTTGCAAGAGACTGAACGATCTCTGCGGTTTTTTTGGTACCCTGGTCCTTTAACTCAAAAGAAACCGGGTGTTCTACACCATTCAGATTGTCATTCAAGCCGGTTTCCGGCTGTACAAAAAGCGGAGCTGTTACACGGAGCAGATGCAGACGATGTGTCAGCTCATGCTGGAAATAATCCTTTACTGTTTTAATCGCCACCTGTGTATCGTGGAGGTTTAATGCAGATTTGTAACCCTGCGGAATAATAATTTCTCCCATTACTTTAAAACCCTCTTGTTTTAGATTTGCTTTTCGAATCACGCCTTCTCAAAAAGCTTCAAATTTAGTTTACCATGTTTTCCCTGGAAAGCAAGGAAAAGATACGAAAAAACCAAAGATAGTAAAGAATTTTTTCGATATATTTTCCTTGCTGAATTTCTCCCCGGAAATACGAAATTTTCCGAAAATCAGAGCGCGCATGAAAAAGGCGGAATTATTCGGAAACCCACTGACGAAGAAACGCTGCGGACTGTTTGATGAACGATAACTGATCCGGCGCGTCGAAATGCTCGATGGCGAGATAACCGTCGTAATCGTGCGCTTCTAAATCCGTAAGAAGCCTTGCCATCGGCAGATATCCCGTTCCGGCCGGTGTCTGGCCAAGGCCGCGGCAGAAACGTCCGTGAACGAGTGGGCTTTCGGCACGATCCTTACAGTGAACATGGACAATATAATCCTTCAGAAGCCAGGCAGCATACGAAACATCCTCATCGCTGAAAGCAAAATTTCCGATATCAAGCGTATACCGCAGCCCCGGCACGTGCTCCATAAACCAGAGCAGTGGATATGTGCGTGCAAACGGCTGTAAAAAACCGTCAAAGTCCTCTAAGGTAATCGTAACGCCACGCAAAGCCGCATATTCGGCGAGTGAGGAAAGCGCATGTACGATATTTTGCACCGACTTGTTTTCGGCCATAAAAGTACACGTTGCCTCATGGGTGCTGCTGCAGGCTGCAAGCTCTGCCGCTTCGGCAGTTTCAAGCGCGCCTGCAACAAACAGGACACGCGAAACCTGCTGCGATGCCGCAGTATCGAGCATCTGCTGTGCTCTGCCAAGATCCGCATCATGGGAAAAATCAAAGGTTTCATGCATACAGCTGATCACCAGCCCCGCATCGGAAAGCATCGGGGCAATGACCTCTTTTTCTGATGCAAACAGACTGTAGTTCATCTCAACAGCCGAAATTCCCTGCTCCCTGCAGAACGCGAGCACTTCCGGAATCGTCTTACCGGACTGCTCACACGCCTGTAGAATGTGTTCGTAAAAAACGGAAAGTTTTCTCATCTATCATTTCCTCCTGTCTCCTGTAAGGTGCACTCGGACTCCTTTGGCACATTACAGCATAATTTTTATCGTGAAATCAGATCCCATTTTGAAAATCAAACAGGAAACAGATATCAGTAAACTGCAGTTGCTATTTTTCGTGTGAAGAAAGATACACTTCCTCCGTAGATGGATTCACCCATGCATTATCCAGAGGCGCCGGTCTTCGTACTACAGGAACGCACCAGCGGACTCCATTTTTGATAATCTGCTGAATCACCGGCATATGGTAAATGGGGTACTCCTCGTGTCCCGGCTGAAAATAGAAAATTTTGCCCAGCCCACGTGTAAAGGTGCATCCGCTGCGGAACACCTCACCGCCTGCGAACCATCCCGTAAATACCACATCATCCGGCTTTGGAATATCAAAAAACTCCCCATACATCTCTTCCTCCGGAATATCCACCCATGCCGGAATCCCCTGCGCGATCGGATGTGTCGGACACGTACAGAACAGTCTCTCCCGATCCCCATGCCGCCACCGGAGAGTCATACTTGTTCCGAGAAGCTTCCGCATAATCTTGGAATAATGCCCCGAATGCAGAACTACCAGCCCCATTCCGGCCAGCACATGACGCCGAACCCGCTCGGCTACATCATCCGAAAACTCCTCCTGCAGCATATGATTCCAGAACACCAGCACATCGGTATTTGCCAGCACTTCCTCCGTCAGCCCATGCTCCTCCTCGTCAAACACAGCCGTCCGAACCGAAAGATCCTCCTCTTTTCCCAGAAACTTTGCAATACAGGCATGAATCCCGTCCGGATAAATCTCTTTCACCTTCTCCTGCGTCCGCTCATGATGAAACTCATTCCAGACCGTAACTCGTATCATTCGTCCATCCTCCTTCTATAAAAAATATGTCATTTTCAAAAAGTTATCGATAGCAAATCCTGAAAATAATGAAAAAAATGAAAAAAAAGCAGTGTTGTAGAGTGCAAATTGCAAGAAACAGATGGAAAGGCGTACCAGGGTACGACGAAAATCTGTGACGCAGTCATTCACACGCTGCGGTGCTGAATTTTTACGTTATTTTCTGGTCTTGCTATAAATTATACTCGTGCTATACCAATATTTCAATTCACAAATTCTCTTACAGCACTCCTTAAAGTAACGCAAAAAGTCAGTGCTATAGTTATAAAGTCCAAGGGCAATGCGAAGCGAGCCCTCCCCACCTCACGTTCATCAAGGTCAGGAAGTAGCGTGCGGCCCGGCGGCTCTGTGGGGGAAACGTGCATTTGCAGGGAGGCTGCAAGTTCTTAGTGCGCAGAAAATTGCGTTAGAAAGGGGCGCAGGTACTGTCTGAGCGCAGCGAGTTGCCGGAGCCCCTTTCTGCTTTTAGCAATTTCCTGCACACTTAGAACTTCCTGCCTCCCGAAACCGCACGTTTCCCCCACAGAGCCGCCGGGCCGCACGCTGCTTCCGTCCGCCCACCACAAAATCCTTGACATTCCGCCCGAAATCCCGTATACTAAACAATGCGCAGCCGGGGAGATAGCGGTGCCCTGTACCCGCAATCCGCTACAGCGGGGGTGATGCCAATCCGAGGGCTTTTTCATTGCGAAGCTGCCTTCTATAAGTGACGTTGACGTCTGGGTCTTACGCAACAGGACTCCATGAACCGTGTCAGGGCAGGAATGCAGCAGCACTAAGTGGAATCTCCTGTGTGCCGTGAGGGTGCCTGGGCCGAGTAGGCTGTAGGAGTAACGTTTGTGGTGTGAGTTCGAAGTGCGGCGCGCATAAAAAAGAAAATCCAAGGAAGCCTGAACCCCAGACTTCCTTTTTTCGTACAAAAAATAGAAACTCCCGCGCTTTCTTCCCCCGAACTATTGTGAGAACGAAAAAAATAGGGTATAATGTAAACATTCCATAATACTGCCAAGAAACAAGAAGCAGTCGTGAAAATCTAATAAAGAACAGGATGGGAAAAGTCATATGTTAAGAATTGGTCTGTTAACAAGCGGCGGAGACTGCCAGGCATTAAATGCGACCATGCGCGGAGTCGTAAAAGGCCTTGCAAACAATGTAAAAGATCTCGAAGTATACGGATTCATGAACGGCTATAAAGGCCTCATCTACAGCGATTACCGCATGCTCAGTGCAAAAGATTTTTCCGGTATATTAACACAGGGAGGAACCATTCTCGGAACCTCACGTCAGCCATTTAAGCTGATGCGTACCCCGGATGCAAACGGTCTGGACAAAGTGGAAGCAATGAAGCATACCTACCACAAGCTCCTTCTGGACTGCCTTGTCATTCTTGGCGGAAACGGAACCCAGAAAACAGCAAACCTCTTGAGAGAGGAAGGACTGAATATTATCCATCTTCCGAAAACCATCGATAATGATATCTACGGAACGGATATGACTTTCGGTTTCTACAGTGCCGTCAATATTGCATCCGATGCGATCGACTGCATCCACACGACAGCATCCTCACACCAGAGAGTCTTCATCGTGGAAGTCATGGGCCATAAAGTAGGCTGGCTGACCCTGTACGCCGGAATCGCAAGCGGCGCAGACGTCATCCTGATCCCGGAAATCCCATACGATATCGACAAAGTATGCGAAGCCATCAATAAGAGAAAAGAACGCGGAAGCGGATTCACCATTCTTGCCGTTGCCGAGGGTGCAATTGCAAAAGAAGACGCAGCACTTCCGAAGAAAGAGCTGAAAAAACGTCAGGAAGAAATCGCAAAGAAATACCCGTCCGTATCCTACAAGATCGCAGAAGAGATCGAGGCAAAGACAGGCATGGAAATCCGTGTCACCGTACCGGGCCATATGCAGCGAGGCGGCAGCCCGTGTCCGTATGACCGTGTCCTTTCCACAAGACTTGGATCCGAGGCAGCACAGCTTATTCTGGACAAACAGTACGGCTACATGGTCGGAATGGTCAACGGAAAAGTAAAGAAAATTCCGCTGGGCGAGTGCGCCGGAAAATTAAAGACCGTAGATCCGAATGCACAGGAAGTCCTGCAGGCAAAACGGATGGGAATCAGCTTCGGCGATTGATGCGTTCCCGAAAAAGGCAAGGAAAAAGAACGGAGGCCTTAAAGCAAGAAGAACAAGGTCTCCGTTCTTCTGTTGCACTGCTGTCCAAAAGAAACTGCCGGCGGCAGGCTTCCATGCCGATGCAATAAAAGGAGAAAAATTTTATGAGCTATACTGCTCTGTACCGAAAATTTCGTCCTTCCACCTTTGAGGATGTAAAAGGACAGGATCACATTGTAACAACATTAAAAAATCAGATCCGCGCGGACCGCATCGGTCATGCGTACCTGTTCTGCGGAACCCGCGGAACAGGAAAAACGACGATCGCCAAGATTCTCGCCCGCTCGGTCAACTGCGAACATCCAGTGGACGGAAGTCCGTGCAACGAATGTCCGACGTGTAAGGCGATTCTGGCAGGCGTTTCCACGAACGTCATCGAGATCGACGCGGCATCGAACAACGGTGTCGACAACATCCGTGAAATCCGTGAGGAGGTAGCCTACCGGCCGACACAGGGACGGTATAAAGTCTATATCATCGACGAGGTGCATATGCTTTCTACCGGAGCGTTCAATGCACTCTTAAAAACCCTGGAGGAGCCGCCGTCCTATGTCATCTTCATTCTGGCGACCACAGAGGTAAACAAAATCCCGGTGACGATCCTTTCCAGATGCCAGCGGTACGATTTCCGCCGCATCACGATCGACACCATCGCGGCGCGTCTTAGTGAACTGATGGAAAAAGAGGGCGTGGACGTCGAAGAAAAAGCCATCCGCTACGTCGCAAAGGCGGGCGACGGCTCCATGCGAGACGCGTTAAGCCTCCTGGACCAGTGCATCGCCTTCTACCTCGGGCAGAAGCTGACGTACGATAAAGTCCTTGAAGTTCTCGGAACCGTTGATACCGAAATCTTCAGCCAGATGCTCCGTACGATTCTCGCCGGGGATGTAACGGGAAGCATCCGCACGCTGGAAACCCTTTTAAACCGCGGAAAAGAGCTGGGACAGTTCGTTACCGACTTTACGTGGTATCTGCGGAATCTGCTGTTGGTAAAAAGCGCAGATGAAACCGAAGAACTGCTCGACGTCTCTACAGAAAACCTGAAGCTCTTAAAAGAAGAGAGCACGATGGTAGACGATGAGACGCTGATCCACTATATCCGCGTTTTATCCGAGCTCTCCGGCCAGCTCCGCTATGCGGCGCAGAAGCGCGTGCTCGTTGAGGTGGCGCTCGTCAAACTCTGCAAACCGCAGATGGAGCAGAACCTCGAATCCGTGCTGGAGCGGCTTAGGATTCTCGAAGAAAAAATGGAGCGCGGAATCCCGATGATGGTGACAAATGCACCGGGAGCAGGAAACGGCAGTGCAGGAGGCTCCGGAGCGGCCGGAGACGGCTATGCGGCGGCAGAAACACCGCAGAGTGCACCGGCACCAGTGAAAGCCGCACCGGCGGATTTACAGCGTATCAGCGCGTCCTGGAAGGCAATCGTCGGCCAGACAAGCGGCATGTTCCGCCAGTTTCTGCAGAGCGCCGTTCCGAAATACAACAGCGAGACGGGCGACGCCAAACTGTTTGTTGAGTTTGCAGACCAGCTCGCATCCATCTACGTTGAGCGGCCGGAGGCAGCCGACGAGATCCGTACCATTATTGAACAGATGACTGGAAAAACCGTAGAGGTCCAGCTCATCTTAGCAGACCAGCATGCAAACGCCGCGCTCTCCACGATTTCCGTGGATGATGCACTGACGCAGGCGATTCATGGAATCCCGGTCGAGGAGGACGACGAGAGCGACTTCGACGACGGGGAAGAATAGATTAAAAACAAATTTTTCAGGAGGATATTACCCATGGCAAAAAGAGGAGGATTCCCGGGAGGAATGCCGGGCAACATGAACAATCTGATGAAGCAGGCTCAGAAAATGCAGAAGCAGATGGAAGAGAACCAGAAAGCACTCGAGGAGAAAGAGTTCACTGCGACAGCAGGCGGCGGAGCCGTAGAAGTAACCATTTCCGGTAAAAAAGAAGTAACCAAAGTTAAAATCAGCGAAGATGCCGTAGATCCGGACGACGTAGAAATGCTCGAGGATCTGATCATGGCAGCAACCAACGAAGCACTGCGCAAAGTTGAGGACGAGGCAGCCAAAGCTATGGGCAAACTTGCCGGCGGACTCGGCAGCATGGGCGGAGGATTCCCGTTCTGATGGATTACTACAGCGGATACATCAATCAGCTGATCGAGCAGCTGTCCCATCTGCCTGGCATCGGTGTGAAAACCGCACAGCGACTGGCCTTTCATATTATGAATATGCCGGCCGACCAGGCAAAACGGCTGGCCGATTCGATCACAGAAGCAAAATCCCACGTCCAGTACTGCAAGTGCTGCCAGACCCTGACCGACAAAGAGCTGTGCCCGATCTGCGCAAATGTCAAGCGCGACCACAGTGTGATCATGGTGGTGGAGACGACGCAGGATCTTGCGGCATATGAAAAAACCGGAAAATACGACGGCGTTTACCACGTCCTGCACGGGGCCATCTCCCCGATGCTGGGAATCGGGCCGGACGACATCCGGTTAAAAGAGCTGATGCAGCGTCTTCAGGGCGATGTTTCAGAGGTGATCGTCGCAACAAACTCCAGCCTGGAGGGCGAGACAACGGCCATGTACATCAGCAAGCTGATCAAACCGACCGGTATCAAGGTGACGCGGATTGCGAGCGGCGTTCCGGTGGGCGGCGATCTGGAAAATATTGACGAAGTTACTCTTCTGCGTGCGTTAGAGGGCAGAACGGAGCTGTAATTATGGGCAGAAAAAAAGTGACATCCAGCGATGTCGCGGCAGCCTCAGGCGTATCCCAGGCGACGGTCTCCATGATCCTGAACCGGAGAGAAAACGTTTCATTCTCGCGGGAAACGGTGGAAAAAGTGGAGGCGGCGGCAAAAGAGCTGGGCTACCAGATTCCGCGGCGGAAGATGAGAAGAGAGTCGAACGGCAACAAGCTGATCGTCGTCTTCTGTCCGACGCTGACGAATCCTTACTATGTGATGCTGCTGCACGGCATCGAAGAAGTTGCAAAAGAGAAGAATTACGGGGTCTTTGTCTGCAATACGCAGAGGGACCTGAAAATCGAAGAGAATTATCTTCGGATGATGAAGAGTGTGCGCCCGCGCGGCATTATCTACACCTGCAATCCGAGCAGAAGCTGCAAGGAAAAAGTGGAGGAGCTGGCCGCGGAGATTCCGCTTGTCATCATCAACAACCGAGAAGAGCTGCTGGAAATTGATGCGGTCGAGCTGAACAATGCAAAACCCGGCAGGCTGATGGCACGCCACCTGCTGGAACTGGGACACCGGCATGTGGCGTTTGTTTCACCTCCGCTGACTTCCAAACAGGGCCAGCGCCTGAAACGCGTGGAGGGCTTTGTGCGCGAGTTTGAGGAGGCAGGATACGGCGACGGCGTGATCGTCAAATCGGCGGATGAGGACCTCGACGAGGTGATCCCGAGCATGGATTCTGAGTACAAGATGGGCTATTATCTGACAAAGGAACTGCTGCGGGAGGACAAGAACCTTACGGCAATCGTCGGCATGAATGATATGATCGCGTTCGGGATCATGGACGCCGTGCTCGAGAGCAAACTGCGCATTCCGGCGGATATTTCCGTAGTGGGATGTGACAACACCGTCTATTCCAGCTTCCGCTCGATTTCCCTGACGACGATCGACCACTATGTGCCATTGAAGGGCCGCGATGCGTGCGATATCATCCTGCGGAAAATCCAGTCTCTTCGGGAAAGCCAGGACGGCAATGAACCCTTAAGCACGTATCATGTTGAGTATGAGCCGAAACTGATCGTGCGGCGCAGCACTTCGTATGCAAGAACCGAAAAATTAAAAAATAAATAGGACGGCTGAAATTATTATTAATAATTTTGAATAAAACAGCTCCGACGCAAACCGGGAAAACACAAAGAAAAGGAAAAACCGGAAAAAATGAGAAAAAATCCGCCGGAGTAATTTATAAAATAGTATTTATAAATAATAAAATTAATTAATAAAAATGAGACCGACTTGACGGAAAAACCAAACATATCTATACTGGAGATAACAGAAAAACGGAGCCGTTCTGCGGAAAACAACAGGCCCCGAAACCTTACGAAAGTATGAATATGGGAGGAAAAACAACATGAGATTTTTCATCGACACAGCAAAAGTAGAGGACATTAAAAAAGCAAACGACATGGGTGTTATCTGCGGCGTTACCACCAACCCGTCCCTGATCGCAAAAGAAGGACGTGACTTCAAAGAGGTCATCAAAGAGATCACCGAGATCGTAGACGGACCGATCAGCGGCGAGGTAAAAGCTACCACAACAGATGCAGAAGGCATGATCAAAGAAGGCCGTGAGATCGCAGCCATCCATCCAAACATGGTTGTTAAAATCCCGATGACCGTAGAAGGACTCAAAGCTGTTAAAGTTCTGAGCGCAGAGGGCATCAAGACAAACGTAACCCTGATCTTCTCCGCAAACCAGGCACTTCTGGCTGCAAGAGCAGGTGCAACTTATGTTTCCCCATTCCTTGGAAGACTCGATGACATCAGCACCCGCGGCGTTGATCTGATCCGTGAAATCGTTGAGATCTTCGACGTAGCCGGCATCGACACCGAGATCATCGCAGCAAGCGTCCGCAACCCGATCCACGTAACCGACTGCGCACTGGCTGGTGCAGACATTGCAACTGTTCCATACAATGTAATCGTACAGATGACCAAACATCCTCTGACCGACGCCGGAATCGCAAAATTCCAGGCTGACTACAAAGCTGTATTCGGCGAATAAGAGCTAAACATGATTGCATAAAAGCTGGAAATATGGTATTGTGAACAAAGTGAACAATAGCGATATTTCCAGCTTTTGATTCCGATCCAACTAAACAAGGAGAAAAGACATGAACAAGTTAGAACTTCAGAAGACGGCCAATGAGATCCGCAAAGGGATCGTCAGCGGCGTTCATGCAGCAAAGGCCGGCCATCCGGGCGGATCTCTGTCTGCAGCCGATATTTTCACGTATCTGTATTTTGAAGAAATGAATGTGGACCCGAAAAATCCAAAAGATCCGGACCGCGATCGTTTTGTGCTTTCGAAAGGCCACACAGCGCCGGGACTGTATGCAGCACTGGCTGAAAAAGGTTATTTCCCGAAAGAAGACCTGCTGACTCTTCGCCACCTTGGCTCCTATCTGCAGGGACATCCGGATATGAAGCATATCCCGGGTGTTGATATGTCGAGTGGTTCCCTCGGACAGGGAATTTCTGCAGCAGTCGGAATGGCACTCGGTGCAAAACTGCAGAACAAGGCATTTCGTGTTTATACCCTTCTGGGAGATGGTGAAATCCAGGAAGGACAGGTCTGGGAGGCAGCGATGTTTGCCGGAGCAAAACATCTGGACAACCTCGTTGTGATCGTAGACAACAACGGACTTCAGATCGACGGAAACGTAGCAGATGTCAACAGTCCGTACCCGATCGACAAAAAATTCGAGGCATTCAACTTCCACGTAATCAACGTAGCAGACGGCAACGATTTCGATCAGCTGAAAGCTGCATTTGATGAGGCACGTGCCGTAACAGGCATGCCGACCGCCATCATCACAAAGACCGTAAAAGGAAAAGGCGTTTCCTTCATGGAGAACCAGGTAGGCTGGCACGGAAAAGCTCCGAACGATGAAGAGTACGCAATTGCTATGGCAGAACTGGAAAAGGCAGGTGAAGCGTTATGTCAGAAGTAAAGAAAATTGCAACAAGAGAAAGCTATGGTAATGCACTGGTTGAGCTTGGCGCAGAGCATGACAATCTGATCGTACTCGACGCTGACCTTGCAGCAGCAACCAAGACCGGTGTGTTCAAAAAAGCATATCCGGACCGCCACATCGACTGTGGTATCGCAGAATGTAATATGATGGGAATCGCTGCCGGTCTTTCCACCACAGGCATCGTTCCGTTCGCAAGCACATTCGCGATGTTTGCAGCAGGCCGTGCGTTTGAGCAGGTGCGCAACTCCATCGGATATCCGCATCTGAACGTAAAAATCGGTGCTACCCATGCCGGAATCTCCGTAGGAGAAGACGGTGCAACCCATCAGTGCAACGAGGATATCGCCCTGATGAGGACCATTCCGGGCATGGTCATCCTGAACCCGGCAGATGATGTAGAAGCAAAAGCATGCGTCAAAGCAGCTTATGAATAC
Source organism: Fusicatenibacter sp. (assembly GCF_977045365.1). Classification (NCBI taxonomy): domain Bacteria; kingdom Bacillati; phylum Bacillota; class Clostridia; order Lachnospirales; family Lachnospiraceae; genus Fusicatenibacter; species Fusicatenibacter sp. The sequence goes on along the minus strand of NZ_CDRRUH010000031.1, from coordinate 11,479 downwards.
AACGGACCGGTTTACCTTCGTTTCGGACGTCTGGCAGCACCAGTCATCAACGACAGACCGGACTACAAATTTGAGCTCGGAAAAGGCGTTGTTCTCCGTGAGGGCAAGGACCTGACCATCGTTGCAACCGGACTTTGCGTAAGCTCCGCTCTGGAAGCAGCAGAAAAACTTGCCGCTGACGGCATCGATGCAAAAGTCATCAACATCCACACCATCAAACCGCTGGATGAGGAGCTGATCGTTGCAGCAGCAAAAGAGACCGGTAAAGTCGTAACCGTAGAAGAGCACTCCGTGATCGGAGGACTTGGAAGCGCAGTCTGCGACGCACTGGCAGAGAAATGCCCGGTTCCGGTGAAGAAAATCGGTGTACAGGACGTCTTCGGAGAGTCCGGCCCGGCAGTCGCTCTTCTTGCAAAATACAAACTCGACGGCGAGGGCGTTTACGAGCAGGTAAAAGAGTTCTGTAAATAAGATTTTTCGAAATAAATGACAAAAGAAAACAGGCAGAGGCCATACCAGAAAACGGTGCAGTCTCTGCCTGTTTTGTTGTCTGCAGTTTTTCTTAAAGCAGAAGTTCGCTTGTCCCGGCCGCCTCAAGTTCCCGGCAGGCGAGCAGGATTCCCTGCGAGATGGATTCCGCCATATGGAAAATCGTGGCAAGCCTGGTTGTCTGCAGAAGAAGCTGTTCAAAACTGCCCGATACATTCACAATGCCTGTGATAAAAATATCCCCGACCTCGGGCAGCGTCTTCCCTGCCCCCGCGCCCGGCCGGATCGCCCCGTTTCCGATCGTGATGTATCCCTGATGACGCCGCGAACCAAGCGAAGCATCGATCGCAACGAGCAGTGCCTCCGGGTGGCGGGAATGGATGTACGAAATCCGGTCCGGCAGATTCAGGGCGTGCACCGGGTCATCCAGAGTTCCGTAGACATGAAAAACGCGGCTGCAGTACGGCGAAAGCTGGTACCCGATCAGCGGGCCTAAGGAATCCCCGGTGATCCGGTCGCTTCCGATGCAGAGAAATACCAGTTCACGGAACATGCGTCCGTCCTTTTGAATGCAGTAAGAAAACAGCGACGCCAGCTCTTCGCTGGCGCTGCGGCTTCGCTCATTGATGTAGTAAACTTCGGCGTCTTTTTTTCGAAACATGACCGGTACCTGCCTTTCAGAAGAATCATCCACAGTTTAACCGTATATGGTATAAACTATTCCTGCAGTGAAAAAAACATGACATGCCCTCCGGCGCAGAAAAACGGGAAAACAGTCGGAAAAAACCGTGACAGCCCTGCCCCAAAACGATCTTTTTCGCGGAACATCCGTGATAAAGTAGGCAAAAAAGGGGTGAAAAGCATGATTGAGATTGTCTATAAAGAAAACAAAGAGCAGGCGAACGGCAACGAGGGATACTTTCATCTGCCGAAAAATATCCGCCAGGTCGGGGATACGAACGGCAGGGAGCGGATTTATCTGGAAGATTATGTCGGAACCTTTCTGAAAAAATATTTTTCCGCACCGGAAGGGCGTGCGGCGATGCTGTTCGGCGAATTTAAGTGGGCGGATGGAATTTCTTACTTCTTTATCCGCAGTGCGGCCGCGATTCATACGATGGAGCCGGCTCCGGATCACCTGGTCTTCGATGATGCGGTATGGACGGAAGTCCACGATGTGATGGAAAAATATTTCAAAAACCAGCAGATCCTCGGCTGGGCACTTTCCCTTCCGGGATACGGCGAGGATCTGAACGAGCAGATCATCCGAACACATCTGAATCACTTCGGCGGAAACGACAAAACGCTGTTCCGCGTGAACGGGCAGGAAAAAGAGGAAACCTTCTATACGTACGAGGGCGGCACCCTGCGGAGCACGGGAGGATTTTACATTTATTATGAAAAGAATGAGCCGATGCAGTCGTATCTGATCGATCAGAATCAGAACCGGTCGATCGAAAACGGAGAGAGTGTACCTGACCGCGCTGTCAGCGATTTTCGGAAGATGATTGAGGAAAAGAGCGGGGAGGAGGCGGAGCATGATCACAGAAAGCCGATCCTCTATGCGATGACGGCGTGTGCGGCTGCGGCGCTTCTTGTGACGGTGACGCAGAAATACGGAGATGCACTGCCGTTTCCGGGGAAAACTAAGGAGCAGACGGTAGCAGTGGCGGGAAACGTACAGGGAGAGAAGACACAGACGGCGGAGAGTGCAGCGGAAGCGTCAGCGGCGGAAGAGGGAAACACAGAGGAAAATACTTCGGCACCGGAAAGCACAGGAACGGAACTGGAAACGGAAAATGAGAGCGGGAGCGCGGCGGTAAGTGAGGAGCAGAATTTATCCGGAACGGATCCGGCAGGCAGCGGAGAGCAAAGCACATCCGGCGGGGAGCAGACTGGTGCAGCGGAGAACAATACCGGTACGGCGCAGACAGATCCAGCACCGGGAGCAGAGCCATCGTCCGCCCCGGGAACTGCTTCCGGCAGTGAGACGGCAGAAACCGCCGCGCAGGTCTGGCAGGAGTACACCGTACAGAAGGGGGACAGCCTCTCGAAAATCAGTGAGAGATATTACGGAACGATGAGCAGAGTGAAAGATATCTGCGAACTGAACCAGATCGCGGTGGAAGATCTCATATATGCGGGGCAGAAAATATACCTCCCAAAATAGAGAAAAATATGGTACACTAGAGCGGAATCAAACTGCGGCCAAAAGGGCGGCAGAAAATAAGTCCGAAAAGAACATAAGGGGAATGAAAATGGACGGAAAAAACAGAGAAGAACAGGAGAACGGAGCAAAAGTCCGGGATCTTGAGGAGTATAAAGCAGAAAACAGAAAAAGAAAACGCAGACGCCGGATCACCGTCGGAATCCTTGCGGGAGCCATTCTCGCAGCCGGAATCGGTACAGGGGTATGGCTTCAGCTGCGTACTTTTCAGGGATACGACACGGTACAGGCAACAGAGACCGAGGATACCGATACGTATATGTTTCAGAAATCCGGAAATAAGATCGTGCGCTACGGTATCGACGGCATCGAACTGCGCGACCGGAAAAATCAGACCATCTGGAGCGATCATTATACCATGGAAAATCCGCAGATGATATCCTGCGGCGATGCAATTGCCATTTATGATAAAAACGGAACCAAAATTGTTGTATACGATGCCGATGGAAAGGCCGGCGAAATTACCGCGTCGTATCCGATCGTGAAAGCATCCGTTGCAGGCCAGGGTGTCGTTGCGGCGATTCTGGAAAATAACGGGGATAGCTGGATTAAATACTATAATACCGATGGAACGGAGATCGCCTCCTCCCACCCGAACATGGACAGTCCGGGATATCCAATGGATCTCTCGCTTTCTTCGGACGGACTCTGGATGGCGGTTTCCTACGCTTACGAAGACGGCGGCAAGATGAAATCACAGGTCGCTTTCTACAATTTCGGAAGCAGGGGCGAGGATCTGGTGGACAACCTTGCAAGTTCATCGAGCTACACCGATATGCTGTGCCCGCAGATTGAAACCGCGGGAACATCCTCCTGGGTTGCCTTTTTTGATAATGGCTTTCGCGTCTATGAAGGAACGAGCAAGCCGAAAGAGACAGTGAGCGTATCAGAAGATGGAGAAATTTTAAGCTGCGCGTATGCAGACGACCGCGTGGTTCTGGTTCTGCGCGGGGAGAGTGACGATCATCCGTACCGGATGAAAATCTACAATCTGAAAGGAAAACAGCTTGCGGATGAAAATATGGATTTCTATTACCAGAACCTTCAGATAGAAGAAAAACAGATTCTGCTGACGAACCGGCAGGAGCTGTGTGTATATACCTTAAATGGAAGAAAGAAGTACAGCGGAGTGGTCAGCGAAGCACAGATTCACGAGATCCTCGGCATGGGGCAGAACCGGTATCTGCTCGCGGAGGAGGACGGCGTTTCGATGATCCGGCTGAAATAGGAGAAGAAAAACATGAATTGGCTGAGATACGTATTACTTGCGGTGTGTATTCTTTCCGCGCTGGCTGGATATCGAAAGGGGCTGGTCCGGACAGTGCTGTCCATGGTGTCCCTGATTCTGGTGACAGGACTGGCGATCTGGATGAATCCGTATGTGACGGATGTGCTGAATGAGCGGACAACGCTGCCGCAGTATGTGGAGAAGAAATGTTTAGAGACATTTGAAAACAATGAATTTCTGTCGGGGGAAAACCAGGATGTGCAGAAGAAATGGCTGGAGAGCATGGGCGTACCGGAGGAGCTGGTGAACCAGATTCTCGGAAGTGATGCAGTGCAGGAGTACCAGGAGGAGCAGCTGCACAGTCTGGCGTCCTATGCGGCGACGGCAGTATCCGAAAAGATTATGAAAGGGATTGCTTTCTTTCTGACGCTGGTGCTGGCCGTTGTTTTCGTGACGATTGCAGTGAAAATTGTGGAATTGATTGCGGAGATTCCGGGGATCAGCTTTTTGAACCGCATGGGAGGAGCAGGACTTGGTGTCGTGCGTGCGGTGCTGTGGATCTGGATTTTCTTTGCGGTGGTGTACTGCTTTCAGGCGACACACTGGGGGAATGTATGCATGAAGCAGATCCAGGGCGATCCGGCACTCGCATGGCTGAGGGAAAACAATCCGGTATTGCTGTTATTGAAGAATGTATTGTAAAAGATGAGAGAAAAACGGTTCCTGGTGGGGCCGTTTTTTTACGTGGGGAGTTGGACGAGAAAAAACGGTCGGCGTGTGGGCGGTGGATGCCGTATGAAGGAGAGTAACGTGCCGGGGCGCGGGGCTGTGATTTGGGTGGGGCGGAGACCGACCGCTTTTTCTCTGAAGTTGAGAGCGGAAGAATCTGCTAGATAGAAGGGGATAAGAATGGAAATGAAAGAACAAATAGGATATTAGTGGAAAAAGTTGAGAGTTGTGGAAAATATGGGGGTTGAACTGATATGAAAAGAAATATCTATAAATATACGTATTTATATAAAAAAAATTACATGTTTTTGTGAAAAAAATATTTATGTGAATTTATAATGAATAAAACTGAAAATATGTACAAAAATCACATTGAAAAAAGAAGAAATATAGATATAATGTAAGTATGTAGACGAAAAAGAAAAGCTGAACAAGACTATTTGCATATGAAAAATAAAGAAACGATGGAAAATATGTAATTATAGATGACGGGACAGCAGGGGGCTGTTTCTGAGTGAGAATGAATACTATGTTGATGAGAATAAAAAAGTTGTTTTGTGCAATTCTGAAAAAAAAGATAATCTGTTTAGAAAGAGATATAAACTAACACATGGCGATAAGTGTTATAGTATCATCAAATATTTTTGCCCAGAGGTAGAATTTATCTCTATAAAAATTATGGAAACAGGGGAAAGAGGTAGCATTGATTCATTCAAAGCGGCGTTAGAATGGTGCTTAAAAGAAAAGATAAAACTTGTGCATATGAGTGTTGGAACAACAAATTATATAGATGCAAAAAAGATAGAAAATATTATAAAACAAATGGTTTCTAATAAAATGATATTATGTGCAGCGCTATCAAATACAAACTTTCCTACATGGCCGGCATGCTTTGATGGGGTTTTCGGGGTAAGAAATTATATTGCTAAATTGCAGGAAAAAGAAATTTCGGTGTCTAAATCATTTCCTTTTTCGGAAATGAATTCGATACAGTTAAATTTTGATGACGTTTTAAAGAAGATTGTTGGGAAAGAATACAAATCAAATAGTTTTGCAGCTCCGATTATTACTGTGCTTTTGATATGTTATTTAAGGAAAAATAAAAAAGGTTCATACCAAGATGCAAAAAAATTTATTATGAATCATATAAACAAATGTATCTATGAAAAAGAATTGGAATGGAATGGGATTGTGAATAATAAAGCGTGGTCGCGAGTTTTGAACAAAAAAAGATGTGTTTTTTAAAATTAATTGACAAGGAAAGGGATTTTGAGCATTTGAAAAAAATATCAGTTGTTGATATTAAAAGTGATTCTCAAATAGAAAAATTGAGCGATAGGATTATTTGGACACTTGAAAATTAAACATAAGCTTGTCGCATTTTGAAATATATAGGGGGAAGAAAGAATATGTTGAAAAGAGCAAGCAGAAAATTAAGAAGTACTCCTGCGAAAACATTGATGTATATCATACTGTTTTTAGTACTTTTCCTGGCGATATTTTCTATGCTGATGATTGGAATTGCAAGTGGAAATAAAGTGAAAAGAGCACAGGAAACATTGGCCAACTCTATTACTCTGCGCGGGCCGGCCGAGGGAGAAGCTGGAAAATCATGTACTGTATATGCGATCCCGTCCGCAATCGTAGAAAAGTTCATTGACAGCAATTATGTTCAGGGGTACACCATGGAAGCGGGAACATATTGGCTTGATCCGGTGGATACGGAAACATATATCAGCGAGGAGACACAACAGCGCCTAAAAGGTTATCTGAAAGATTCAGGCATGTATACGATGACGGCTGTTGGAACACTGGACTGCGCATACGATACCTATTTTCTGGCAAAGGGTTACAGGATTGTGGAAGGAAGCGGACTGAGCTACGGAGAACGGGGCAAATATGAAGCTGTGGTAGGAGAAAAATACGCCGAAAAAAATCATCTCCATGTGGGCGATACTGTTAAATATAAAATGGAGCAGGGAACGATCGAATACTATAAAGTAAGTGCCCCGGAAGAAATTAGTTTCAAAATTCGAGGCATTTACAGAACTCCAGAGGTTTATCAGTCCGATTCCGTTGTGAATGACTGGCACAATAATTTAATTTTTATTCCACTGGATATTTTCTGTGAGTATTCTATGAAAGCATTAAAAATTCAAAATGTGGGATTTAATACAGTTACGGTCTATTTGAAAGATACAAAATCAGTTGAACCATTCATAGAAGAAACAAAAAACAAAATAAAAATAGGAAGTGTGGATGATGTTGTACAGACCGATGAAAATGGAATACGTTCCAGCGTAAAGCCAATGGTAATATCACAGCAGGATTTGGAATCTGGAGAATGGTCCTATCAGTTGATTCGAAACAAGGAATGGTATGAGATGGTTGCGAAACCTGTTGAAAAATTGAATCGTCTGATAGGATATATGATCGTAGGATTTGTGACTGCCGGAATTTTACTGTTCGGCATTCTGACCAGCCTGTCAGTCAAAGGGCGAAAACGTGAGATTGGAATTTTACTTTCGATGGGGGAACACAGAAAAAGGATTTTAGGACAGTTCGTTTTGGAGAATTTGGTTCCGGTTTTGATTGCCCTGGTTTTTGCGGCGCTGTGTGCGACACCAACAGCAGAGTATTTCGCAGATCGGATGATTTCGAATCAGGCTGAGAAAGTGGAGCAGGAAAATGAAGATCTGTCGGGAAATATTAAAAACGCGCTCCCGACAAGCGAAATAGCTGCGTATGAATCAACGGGAGTAACTGTTGATACGGATTTGTCCATTGAGTGGAACTGGAAAATCATGACGGGGATGATTCTTGGTATTTTAGATCTTTTCCTTTTGATATTAATTCTGCAAGTCGGCAAAATAACTAGAGAAAGCCCGGCATCTATATTGCTGGACAGAAAGTAGGTGTTCATGAAGAAAAAAAGAATGATAATGATCGTAGCGATGGTTCTGGTGCTGGTATGGCGGGAAGACGTTTTTGCAGTGGAATCTGGAACGACACAGGTTTCGCTACAGGCAGACTGGCTCCAAGAGGGAGATTACCAGTATAGCGTGGAAGAAGATGAAACTGTAACTTTACGAAACTATATCGGGACGGAAAGCGTGATTGTCACACCGAAAGAAGTAGGTGGGAAAGAAGTGACGAGAATCGGAGATTCCTGCTTTTTGAGAAAAACGGATCTTCGGGCAGTGCAGATATCCGAAGGCATTGTTGAAATCGGGGAATCTGCCTTTGCGGAAGATGGTCAGTACAGTGATACAACTGCTGGGTTTATCAGCATTGTAATGCCAAAAACACTAAAAAAGGTAGGAAAAAGCGCATTTCAGGGAACTAGAATCACACAGATTTATTTTTATGATGGTTTAGAGAGCATTGGTGATAATGCCTTTATGTATTGCTCTTCTTTGTCAAAAATACGGATTCCAGATAGCGTGGAGAAAGTAGGACAATTTTTATTTTTGGGAGCTGGAAAACCCTATGAAGAAAGTCAAGATAGTGCGATGAAGATTTTTGGCGGAAAAATAGCGGAAGAACTTGCAAAAGATAATCAAAGAGCCGAATATGGTGGTGAAGAAATGCAGGAAATTTCGATCCAGTATTGGCTTGAGAAGAAGGAGAATGAAACGAAAGAAGAGGTTATAGGACAAAAATATTTTGATAAAAATGATACAGGCTTTGAAAAAGTATTTTTTAAGGCTCCTTCGAGTGGAGAAAAGCAAAGTGGGAAAATAGTCTGGATGGACATATTTCTTGGGGTGTGTATGGTTGGACTAATAGGAATCAGTGTTTGCTTAAAGGATTAAAAATATTATATTTGTGAACAATGAAGAAAATAATAGAGAATAATAAATGTTTATATTTTTTAAAAGAGTTACTCAAATATAAAAAAGAAATAGGTATTTTGAGTATAAGCACTATTGTTTCTACAGTAACTGTATTTCTGCAACCATTATTGATAAAACAGAACACAGACATCGGAATACTCGAAAAAAATATGCCCCAAATTGTTAATGGAGTAGCCGGTTTATTTGTTTGTGTGCTGGTATATTTAATGATTGAAGTTGTGCAGGCAAAAACTTTTGCAGAAATACATAATTCATTCTATAAGAACTTGTATTGCAATGTATTTCGAAAATTATTGCATTTAAAAAAACATTATTTTCAAATGAAAAATAGTATGGAAATAGTGCAAATGTTACAATGCGATGTATCTCAGGTTGCGTCTATGACAGATAGATATGTAGTGATGAGCTTTTCGTATGTTTTTCGTGTAATTAGTGGACTTGCTGGACTTATGCTGTTGAGTCCTGAACTGTTTATGTTACAAGACCGGTAAATAGTTTAATTGATCTGCGTATGCATTTTGCAAGTGTCAAACCGTCCGCTGAACGACTTTATACATTTTTGAATATGGAAGAGGAACGAAGTGGAAGTAAAAGAGTGGAAAAAGAGATTTCGCCAATATTAGAATTTAAAAATGTGAGATTTCAGTATACAAAGGATAGGGAAGTGTTAAAGAAAGTATCTTTTAAACTTGAGCCGGGAGAAAAAGTGGCTATTATTGGAAAAAAATGGAAGTGGAAAATCAACAATTTTGGAATTACTATTACGATTTTATGAATCGGAAGAAGGAGAAATTTTATGTAATGGTGAAAATATAAAAGTGCTAAAATTATCAGAATACCGAAGCCTTTTTTCTGTTGTGAGTCAGAAATCAGCGTTGTTTTTGGGGGACATTGTGCAGAATATAGATTTGGAGGGGAAAGCAGACAGACAAAAACTGAATGAGGTACTAAGGAAAAGTGGCGTGAAAAAATACTTGCAACGTTTTCCAGAAAAAGAAAAAACACAAATAGGAGATGATGGAGCATTTCTTTCAGGAGGAGAAAGACAAAAGCTTGTGGTTGCACGGGCACTATTGAAAGATGCGCCGGTTATGCTTTTTGATGAAGCGTCCAGTGGATTTGATGTAGAAGCCAATGAATATCTTTATAAAATTATAACAGAAGAAATGCCGGAAAAATCTGTGATTTTTATTACACATCATTATGATAAACTGGAAAAATGTAGAGGCGACTAGATTATAGTAGAAAGGAACAATATGGCAGAACTGGAATTAAAAGAGGTAAGCTATTTTTACGAGAGCGGCGGAAAGAGAATTGATATTTTGGATAAAGCCAGCTATTCATTTGAGAAGGGTACTCTTTACACGATTGTTGGTCCTTCTGGATCGGGGAAAACAACGACGCTGACTTTGGCGGGTGCGCTGGAAGAACCTAAGAGCGGCTGCGTGTGCTTTGAAGGAAAAGATATCCGGGAAATTGGCTATACAAGATATCGAAACAGCAAGATTGGAATTGTGTTTCAGGCGTATAATCTGCTGCCTTATCTGACCCCGCTGGAGAATGTGCTGGCGGCAATGGAAATTACGTCAAATCCGATTAAAAACAAAAAAGAACGGGCGCGGGAACTTCTGACACGAATGGGAATTACAGAAGATCAGATGAACCGCAATATCAATAAACTTTCAGGAGGCGAACAGCAGCGCGTAGCGATTGCGCGTGCGATTTCGACAAATGCAGAGGTGATTCTTGCGGATGAGCCGACGGGAAATCTGGACGTTGATACGGCGGCTGGCATTGTGAAAATTTTCAAAGAGCTGGCTCATGAAGATAAGAAATGTGTAATAGCAGTTACACATTCGGAAGCATTTGCCGCGGAGGCAGATGTGGTGGTACGGCTGGAAAAGAAAAAATTGCAGGATTAAACATGGGGGGGAGGGAAAGTTTTTATGAACTGGATCAAAAGAGCATTTCGCAGTATTTCCTATCATAAAAAAAATACAATTCTGATGTTTTTAAGTTTCCTGATTTTATCCATCCTGATCCTGTTTGGCTTATGTATCCGCGCGGCAAGTCGGGAACGGATATGGGAGATTCGGACGAGCATCGGAGGAAGCGTGCTTGTATCGAATGAGCGTCAGATATACAGTGAAGAGCCGCGCGGTGTGAATTCGATTTCACATCAAAAATATTTGGAACTCTGCGCTGATGAAAGAATTCGGTTTGGCAGCTGTAATACGGTGACAGCTGCTCTGGCGGATAACTTTACAGCTGAAATTATGGACGGACAGGAAGAAAATGGAACAGAAAATATTTATGTGGAGGGATCATCTGATCCTGTCGAGTATTTTAGTTCTGTTTCTTCTGTAGTTACACTGATTTCGGGACATGTACCGCAGAATGCAGAAGAAGCGGTAGTCAGTGATGGGATTGCGGAACGGAATGGACTGGGAATAGGAGATACCATAGCTGTTCTTTCACCATACACAAAGGAGCGGTATACATTTAAAATCAGTGGTATTTACAGTACGAACGAGGCAGCTTACAGTGGAAATGCGGTATATAATAACCCAGCAAATGCTATCTATACCCTGGATACACCAGTTTATGAGATGAATGAAAATGATAATGTAAAAGAAATTACATTGCAGTTGAAGGACCCGGAAGAAGGAAGAGCGTTTGCTGAAGATGCGAAAAAAATGCCGGAATATATCAAAGAAGAATATGATATGGACTATACGGTAAATGTTTCAGCTTATAAAGCGGTGGCCGACAGCCTGAAGAGCCTGGCAGGGATTTCGAATCTCATGGTGATAGTTTCCGTGATCCTTGGAACTATCACATTAAGTTTTTTGATTCTTATGAATTTGCGGGATCGCATGTTTGAGATTGGCATTCTTCTTTCTGTTGGAGAAACAAAGATGCGGATTATGCTGCAGATGTTGATGGAAT
>NZ_CDRRUH010000030.1:0-36426 GCF_977045365.1 Fusicatenibacter sp. | reverse complement strand
ATATAGCCGCCGGAGGTCTCAAATCTTCCGTCAAACGAAAGCTTTCCAAGCTCCGTCTCCCACGTATTCGGAATCAGAAGTCCCTGTCCCTCGGTAAGAAGCGTATACCAGTCCGTGCGGCCGTTTGTAAACTCCATTACCGCCGGCCACAGCACCTTTACCGGATGCAGTCCCTCCTCGCAGAGCGGAATCCACTCCATCCAGAGTGTTTCATCCACAGCTTCGATCCAGATAATCGTCTCGAAGGCATACGGTGTTCCCGCAAATCCCGCATAACGGCTCCGGATGCCGCATCCGACGCCGAAGGAATAGACCTCATGGGAAATCTCCTCTGCATCCAGGAAACGGTATGTTCCCTCTGCAAAAATCAGTTCCGGTGTCTTTTTCAGATCCGTATTCCAGACAACGCCGTCTTTTTCGATCCTAAGTCCCAGCGTCTCTTCGTCGAGCATTACGGCAAGCGATCCGCTTTCTATTTTTTTCATCGTGTGATATCCTCTTTTTTCTTTATCGTATGCGTTTCAAACGCCAGAAAGGCGCAGAGAACCCGTCCGCCTTTTTCTGCGCGGTTCCGGATTTTCTGCGCCTTTTTCCACTTAGTTTACATGATTTCTTCTTTTTCTACAACTTTACCGTCTCTCCAGATTCTCTCCAGCTCGTAGAACAGGCGGTTCTCCTCATCGAAAATATGGATGACAACATCGCCGTAATCCATCAGAATCCAGTTTGCGGTCTGATAGCCTTCGATCTGTTTTGGATGTACGCCGGCTTTTCCGAGTACTTCCTCTACGTTGTCTGCCATTGCCTGTACCTGGTTGCGGTTGCTTCCGCTGGCGATCATGAAATAATCTGCCAGAGTAGAAACATGGGTAATGTCCAGAATGCGGACATCCATTGCTTTTTTATCTTCCAGTGCTTCCAGTGCAAGTTTTGCAGTCTGTTTTGCTTCGCTCATTTATGCTTCCTCCTTTGCCGTCCGTTCCCGGTGCAGTGCCTCATAGAACTGATATGCCTGCTCCGTCATCGGGTCCATCGTCTTCGGGTTTTCCGACAGATACGCCATACTGTCTTTTAAAATTTCATACATGCATTCGTCGATATCGGTGAATGCCAGCTTCCGAAGGCGGGTAAGGTGCGGTGCCTTGTTTCGTGCCGGCTCGATATAATCTGCGATATAAATGATCTTCTCCAGCAGTGTCATATCTTCTTTTCCTGTCGTATGCCAGGTGATGGCACTTAAGATCTCCGGATCTTCCACCTTATACTTGTCCTTCGCCAGAAATGCACCGAGCTTGGCATGGATCAAAAACGGATTGTTCCGCTCAAACTCAGTGATTTCAATCTTGTTTTTCTCACACATGGTGATTTTTTTCTTATTCGGAATGCATTTTGCACAGTCGTGAAGCAGTCCCGCGACACGGGCTTTTTCGAGATCCCCGCCCCATACCATCGCCATGGATGCTGCGGTAAACATCACACCGAGCGTGTGATGATAGCGGTCTTCATCGACTTCCTTCTGGAGTTTTTTGTCCAGTTTCCATAAATCGTACTGTTCCATCCTGCTCTTCCTCTAATCCTGATAGATTTTCTGCTCCTGAATGTAGGAAATCACAGAATCCGGCAGATAGTATTTCACTGATTTTCCTTCCCGGATCCATTCCCGCAGTTCGTGGGAAGAAACATCCAGATTCGGTGTGTCGAGTTTCAGAAAGGTACCGTGAAGTTTTTCTGCATTTCGTTCCATACAGGCCAGAAGCTCTTCCTTTTTTGCCCGATCCCTGGTCGCCACAAGGATCTTTGCCGCGGCGCAGATCCGCTCTGGATTTTTCCACTCATCAAAATAGAACAGGGAATCCGCTCCAATGATAAAGTAAAACTCCGTGCCCGGATGTTCCTTCCGCATCGCCTCAAGCGTCCGATAACTGTAGGTATAGCCCTCATCTTCCATCTCTTTGGTGCAGAGCACAAAATGAGGATTGGATGCGATGGCACGGCGCACCATCTCGACACGCTGTGCATCCTTTGCCCGTCCCGCCCGGTTCCTCTTATGTGGCGGATTTCCGGCCGGAAGGAACCAGACTTCATCGAGCCCGAACTGCTCGTACGCCGCCTCGCCAAGGATCAGATGACCGATATGAATGGGATCGAATGTGCCTCCCATAATGCCAACTTTTCTGTTTGTCTTTTCCATACGTTTTCCTCAAAAAGCGCCGGAACTGCAGCGGTATGCTCCGGTCCCGGCGGTTCTTTCCTGCGGATTATTTCGGAAGCTGAATTTTCTTTTTCTCTTTTTTGCCCTCTTTGTACAGCACGATCTTTTTGCCGATCACCTGTACGACCTGGGAATTGGTGCGTTCTGCCAGAACTTCTGCGATCTCTCTTGGATCATCGAGGCAGTTCTGCAGTACATTGATTTTAATCAGCTCTCTCGCCTCAAGTGCCTCTGCAACGGCAGCGGTATGCTCCGGTGTGATGCTGCTTTTTCCTACCTGCAGAATCGGTTCCATGGTCATGGCAAGGCCTTTCAGGTATGCTCTCTGCTTGCTGGTCATACGTCTCCTCCTTCGTTTTTATTCGTTCGTTTTATTTATAATAATCAAATTCAAATCCATACATCTTGACGGTATCGCCTTCCTGGATGCCGGCCTGCTCGAGTTCGTCTAAGATGCCGGTATCTTTTAAGAACCGCTGGAAGAAAGCAAAACCTTTCTCGGAATCCAGATTGGTGTAGCCGAGCATCTTCTCGATCTTCGGTCCCTCGATGATGAAGCGGTGCTCGTCCTCCGGGTCCTGCACGACGGTGTACGGCAGGTTCTCAGCAAGAAGCATATCCTCCGGGAAGAATTCCTGCTCGAAGACCATACGCTCTTTCGGAAGCTCATCGAGTTTTTTCTGTACGGCATATAAAAGCTCTTTTAAGCCTTTTCCGCTGACGGCAGAAATCGGATAAACCGGGATGCCTTTCGGCTCGAACTCTTTTTTCAGACGTTCCACCGGATCCTCTTCGCCCTCTTCTACATAGATCGCATCGGTCTTATTGGCCGCGATGATCTGCGGGCGTTTTGCGATCTCCGGGTTATAGGCTTCGAGTTCTTTGTTGATCTTGTTGATATCATCCACCGGATCTCTTCCCTCGGTCGATGCAACGTCTACTACATGGATCATCACGCGGGTTCTCTCGATGTGGCGCAGGAATTCATGGCCGAGGCCGACTCCTTCCGATGCACCCTCGATCAGTCCCGGGATATCTGCGATAACAAATCCGCTGCAGCCCTCAAGGTCTACGACACCGAGGTTCGGGGAAAGCGTGGTAAAGTGATAATTTGCAATTTTCGGTTCTGCATTTGTCACGCGGGAAAGCAGGGTCGATTTTCCAACGTTCGGGAAGCCGACGAGTCCGACGTCCGCGATGACTTTCAGTTCCATTCTTACTTCCAGCTCCTGTGCCGGCTGGCCTGGCTGGGCGTATTTCGGAACCTGCATGGTAGCGGTTGCGTAATGCATATTTCCGTTTCCGCCTTTTCCGCCTTTTAATACAACCTGACGGCGGTTTTCACCGGACATATCTGCGATGACTTTTCCGCTCGCAGCGTCCATAATGACGGTTCCTTCCGGTACTTTCAGGACAATATCTGCGCCGTTTCCGCCATGGCATCTGCGTTTTCCGCCCGGCTCGCCGTCGGTAGCAGAAAACTTTCTTCTGTGGCGGTAATCAACCAGTGTATTCAGTCCTTCGTCAACTTCAAAAATAACGTCTCCGCCTTTGCCGCCATCGCCGCCGTCCGGCCCGCCGTTCGGTACAAAAAGCTCTCTGCGGAAACTGACATGTCCGTCTCCGCCCTTACCGGAGCGGATCAGAATTTTTGCTCTGTCTGCAAACATGGTATTCTCCTGTCTTAATCTAATCTACGCAGCTATTCAGAACCCCATTTCGAATCCGGCTCTGAATAGTTAACAAAAACGGCTTCAAACCTCTTAAGATTTGAAGCCGCACCTTTGTCTTACTCTTCTGTTGCTACCGGATATACGGAAACCTGTTTTTTGTCACGTCCTTTTCTTTCGAAAGCTACGCGTCCGTCAACCATAGCGAATAAGGTATCGTCTTTTCCGATTCCTACGTTAACGCCTGGATGAATCTTGGTTCCACGCTGTCTGTAAAGAATGTTTCCAGCCTTTACAACCTGTCCGTCAGCTCTTTTTGCTCCTAATCTCTTGGACTCGGAATCTCTACCGTTCTTGGTAGAACCAACTCCTTTTTTATGAGCGAAAATCTGAAGGTTCATATTTAACATGGTATTACACCTCCTTGAATGCGATCTCTAAGTATTGTGCTCCATAATCGCGGCGGATACTTTCGAGGCCCAGCAAAAGTGATTTTACAAGAAGTGCGGTACTTTCAGAATACCCATTCGGGAATGAAAAATACACGTATCCATCTCCAGCCTCACTTATAATCAGATCCTCTGTCAATGTTTCCACGGAATTTACGGTGTTTACAACCAGTGCGGAGACAGCGGCACAGATAATATCCTGCCCTTCCTCTGCATAGCCTGCATGACCGTTTGACTCCACGGAGATGTACTCGCCGTCACACTCTGTTACGGTTATACAAATCATAAGACTTAAGCGTTGATTTTTTCAATCTTCACTTCAGTGTACTGCTGTCTGTGACCGTTTTTCTTATGATAACCAGTTTTTCTCTTGTACTTGTAAACGATAACTTTTTTGCCTTTACCGTTTCCAACTACAGATGCGGTTACGGATGCATTTTTAACGTCCTCGCCAACTTTCAGTCCGTCATTGCTTACTGCAAGTACCTGATCAAAAGTTACGGTTTCTCCAGCTTCAACGCCAAGTTTCTCTACTCGGATAACATCGCCTTCAGCTACCTTGTACTGTTTACCACCTGTTGCAATAATTGCGTACATATGGCACCTCCCTATCAATTACTCGCCAGATTCGGTGGTCTTTCGACTCTTTTACCTCTCTGTGCGGCATACTTCTACAATATATCATCACATCTGCTGTTTGTCAATAGTATTTTTCAGGAAATTGCAGATTTTTTTTCGCATGCAATTGCCAGTGCGCCAGGTCCGATGTGGCAGGCAACGCTTAAGGACAGCGGATGCGCATCGACTTCAAAATCCGGGAAGGCTTCTTTTACTTCGGCAATCCATCCATCGATTACTTCTTTGTCGTTTGCGGTATAGGCAATGTGAAGTCCCATGATGCCGGCTGCACGCTCTTTTGCGAAGCGCTTGTCCATATCTTTTTTCATAGCCTTGATCATGGCTTTCTTTGCCTGTTTCACACCGCGTGCTTTTTCAAACGCGTCAAGCTTCTCTCCCTGGATCGTCAGCACCGGTTTGATATTTAAAACGGTTCCGATCATGGCTGCTGCCGGCGTAACGCGGCCGCCTTTTTTCAGGTATTTTAACGTATCTACCATAATATAGATACTTGCATCCAGCGCATCCTCTTCCAGAATTGCTTTGATGTCTTTTGCTGCCACGCCGCGGTTTGCCATTTTCTTTGCATCCAGAACGGACTGCTGCTGCGTAACGGAGATTCGCTGGTTGTTGACAACCTGCACTTTTCCTTCGTAGTCCTCGGACAGCACGGTCGCTGTATCACAGGAGGTGGAAAGGCCGCTTGACATCGGAATATAAACAATGTCATCGTACTCTTCGAGAATTTTGTTCCAGAAATCCATCAGATCTCCCGGAGACGGCTGAGATGTGGAAACAGCCGCATCCTCTGCCAGAATCTCGTAAAACTGTTCCTGTGTCAGGTCGATATCCTCAAACTGGATTTTTCCGCGCATGAAGAAAGGCATCGGAAGGACAAAAACGCCCAGCTCTTTCGCCTGACTCTGTGTAATACCGCTGTTGCTGTCGGTAGCAATAGCTGTTCTTGCCATAGTTCTTATTCCTGCTGTTTTTTGTTTTCCGAAAAAACAGCTTTTCCTTTCTGTAATATCGTGTAACACTTAATTTTCTGTTATTCTATCACAAACCGTACCTGTTTTCTACCCGGCTGGGACATTTCTGCAAAATTGCCCAAACTGCTTTTTACATCATACCAATACCAAGGAAAAACAGTCCGCCAAGGATCAGCAGAATGGTCGGAATTACGATTTTTGCAATGGTCTTTTTTCTTCTCTCCTTCGGGAAAAATCCTTCGCTTTTTGTCTGCTGGTACGTCAGAAGACGGCTTCCCATATAAAGGCCGATCGGCATCAGCGCTGCTTCGATCAGATACATGCCGATGTACGTTTCCGCTGCATATCCGCTGCCTGCTGCTGCGTTCCCCTGCGAGAACATATAGAGAAAGCTTGCCGCAATGCTCGCCACAATCGTCGATGCATTGTGGACGAAATGGAACAGCGAGCTGTAAAACATGTTGTCGGTCTTCATCCGCACATACGAGAGAACGATTCCCATCATCATCATGGGAAGAAAACGGACGATGCTCATGTGAAAAGCGCCGAAATAAACGCCCATCAGAAGCAGCATCACCCATTTCTTTTTGATTCCGCGCAGGCTGTACTGCAGAAGACCGCGGTGCAGTGCTTCTTCACAGATGGCCGGTGTCAGCGCAACGACAAGCAGCTCGCCGAAATAGGAAAGGCCCGCCATACTGCTGTCCATGGATTCTGAGAGGCTTGCGTATTCCTGCGGGAAAATCCATTCCATCAGCAGGAAAAGGGCAAGCACACCGCGGTACGTCACATACCACATCAGAATGGTTCCGAGGATTCCGGCTCCATCCGGCTTTTTTAATGGGAACACTTCTTTTAACGGAATATGAAGTGCCCGTACGACGAGAATGGATCCGATCAGGAATACAATGATCTCGTCCAGCGCATTTCCATACATCCCGCCCGCAAGAACCAGCGGGATTCCGGCGAGATTAAAAAGAACCATCAGAAAGGCAAACACCAGCAGGCCCTGCCATGGTTTCAGTATCTTTTCTTTTTCCGCCGGCTGCGGCCGTTTTGCCGGCATCTGGTTTCGAAAGGGTTCGTAAAGATATGGGGTATCATTTTCATTGAGGTGAATCGGTTTCTTTTGTAGTTCCATATTCATTCCTCCTTTGTGAGATTACTGTCATTTCATCTGTTCTGCCAGCGGCCGGCGGATTTTCTTTCTCGTCAGTTCCACGAGATGAAGCGCCGTCATATCGACAACTTTGGTCTGGACGGGATCTTCCCGCACAAGACCCTGCAGGAAGCCGAAAAGGCGCTCTTCCTGCTCTTTTTCCGGCATGTTGATAAAGTCAATCAGGATCAGACCGGAAATCCCGCGCAGGCGGATCTGGCGGGCGATTTCGCGGGCTGCCTCCTGGTTTACGCTGTACAGAAACGTATTTTTCCGTCCGCCGAGCTGCTTTCCGCTGTTCACATCAATCGCGGTCAGCGCTTCGGTCGGTTCGATCACGAGGAATCCACCGGAGGGCAGTTCCACACGTTTGTCGAGTGCCTGTTTTACGTGATATTCGAGATTTTCTTTCTTTGCCAGCGTGGTAAGCGGATCCTCATACCAGGTCAGGCGGCAGTCGTGAAAATCATGACGCTCCAGATATTCTCTGCAGATCTCATACGTTTCTCTGTCATCTGTCACAAGTTCTGAAACTGACGGTGCATACCGTTTGACGAGCTCCGGCACGGCATCTGACGCCCGATACAGGCAGGAATACAGGCTCCGCATCGTTCCATACTGGGCAATCCGCGCGAGCTTTTCGGACAGCTCGAGATATTCCTGCCGGATTTCTTCTTCCGAAGCATCAGCGGATGCGGTGCGGAAGATCACGCCAAACGGAAGGCTTCCGCCGGAAAGTTCTGGAAACATCCGGCTTCCCAGGCCTTTTAACCGTTTTTTCTGCTCCGGCAGAAGGCGTCCCGAGCATGAAATTTCCGGCTTTCCATAGTAGAGCGCCAGGGCGCTTCCCGAAAGAGAAAGTTCTGCTGTCGCCGACGGAAGCTTCGTTTTCTGCGCCTCCCGCTGGATCTGCACGACGATTTCATCCCCGGCACGCAGTTCCGTTCCCGGTGTTTTTTTCAGAAGATACCCTTCTTTTACACGGGACAGATCAAGGAAACAGCTCTGCTGCTCCGCAAACGAGACGAATGCCCCGCGGATCCCGGGCGCCAGTTTTTCCACACGGCCGACATAAACATTGCCAAGCAGTGTTTCCTTTTCCCTGCAGAGAGCCGTCAGCTCGACCGGTCTTTCTCCTTCCGCCAGCGTGTGTACCAGGTAATCTTTTCCCTCCCACGGCAGATGGGCAATGACAATTCGTTTACTCAACTTCTTCTCCTAACGCTTCCAGCGGAACCAGCTTTCGCTCTTCTTCCGTTCCGATGTCTGCGTAAACTTCCTCGCGCAGAATCGTGCATGCAAACGGCGGCAGTTCAACCCCGCACCATTTGCAGAACGCTTCCATCACGAGCTCCGGTTTCAGGTTCGAAACACTTCCGGTGGAGAGCTGCATCCAGACACCGCTTTTCTTTACTTTCATATCGTAAATCCATGGGCGGATATCGGTCAGCTTTTCGCTTCGTTTCGTTTTTCGCATGATCTCAATCTGCGGAAGTGCGAAAAACTCCGGTACTTTCGTTTCCAGATCAATCTCCGGCATTTTTCCCTCGCGGAACTGCACGAGATAATCGGCTCCTGCTACGAGAGACATTGCCTTGCTTGCTTTTCCATCCGGCACATGGCGGGCGGAAATGACTTCCATTCCCTCAACCATCGTCGCATTCAGACTTTTTACAATCTCGTCGGTTTTCATATCTTCCGCGAGCACCATATCGAAATATTCACCGGTGCTGCTGATGCCGACACCGAGCGGAGACGCAAACGACAGCAGCATGTGCGGGCTGAAGCCCTCGGAATAAGCGATCGGAAGCTCTGCACGGCGGATTGCCTTCTGGAAGTAACGCATCACATCCAGATGACCCACAAATTTCATCACACCTGTTTTAGCAAACTTAATTCTGATTTTCATAGCAGACACCTCCTCCGAATGATTTTGCTCCGCAGCCGGAACACTGCATCTTACAGTTCGGGGTAACGGTTTCCTGCTGTGCCCGCTCCCATTCGCGGATCAGGAATTTTTTCGTCACGCCGATATCAAGGAAATCCCACGGAAGGATCTCATCGGTGCTGCGCTCACGGCAGGCATAAAACATAATGTCAATGCCCGTCTCTGCAAACGCTTCTTCCCAGGCATCTTTCCGGAAATACTCGGACCAGGCATCGAAAATTGCACCTTTTCGGTACGCTTTTTCGATAACTTCGGCACATTTCCGGTCGCCGCGTGCAAGGAATCCCTCCAGAAGGGAAATATCTGCCTCGTGATAAATGTAACGAATGCTTTTCTGATTCAGCTGTGCACGGACTTCTGCCTTTACAATGGATGCTTTTTTCAGGAAATCCTCTTCCGTGTTCATCGGTGCCCACTGGAACGGGGTGAACGGCTTTGGAATAAAGAATGAGGAGCTTGCCGTAATCTGGCATTTTCCGTTTCTCTGGTCTTTCGGAATCTCATAGTAGCGCTCTGCGATTTTTTCTGCCAGATGCGCGATTCCTTTGATATCATCCTCTGTCTCGGTCGGAAGTCCCAGCATGAAATACAATTTTACTTTATTCCAGCCGCCTTCAAACGCCTTTCCTGCCCCGTCGAGAATCACTTCTTCTGTCAGTCCTTTGTTGATAACATTTCGCATGCGCTGGCTTCCCGCCTCCGGTGCGAAGGTCAGGCTGCTCTTTTTGATATCCTGTACCTTGCTCATAACATCGAGGGAGAATGCGTCGATTCGAAGAGACGGAAGGGAAATATTCACGCCTTTCTCCGGGCAGCTGTCGATCAGATAGTTGACAAGCTCCGGAAGATGGCTATAATCACTCGAACTCAAGGAACTCAACGAAATCTCATCGTGGCCGGTATTGCGCAGCATATGGGTCGCAAGTTCTTTTAACTTCTCCACGTCACGCTCTCTTGTCGGACGGTACACCATACCCGCCTGGCAGAAACGGCAGCCGCGGATACAGCCGCGCTGGATCTCCAGAACGACACGGTCCTGTGTTGCCTTGATAAACGGCACAACCGGCTTCTCCGGATACGTTGCCTGGGTCATATCCATCACAAGCTGTTTTTTGATCTTTTCCGGTGCTTCCGGAATGGACGGCGTAAAGGCCGCAACGGTTCCGTCCTCGTGGTACGTTACTTCATAGAACTGCGGTACGTAAATGCCCGGGATCTGGCATGCCTTTTTCAGGAAATCCAGACGGGTTCCGCCGTTCTTTTTATTTTCCAGATACGTGTCAAAAAGCTGGTCGTACACAACCTCACCCTCTCCGATATAAAACAGATCGAAGAACGGTGCGATCGGCTCCGGGTTGTACGTGCACGGGCCGCCGCCGATGACGATCGGGTCCTCGTCGGTACGCTCCACCGCATGCAGCGGGATTCCGGCAAGGTCGAGCGCCTGCAGAACGTTTGTATAACACATCTCATACTGCAGGGTGATAAACAGAAAATCCTCGTTTTTCACCGGCTCCTGGGATTCCAGTCCGAAAAGCGGAATGTTCTGTTCGCGCATCACGCGGTCCAGATCCGGCCACGGGGAGTAAACGCGCTCGCACCACATATCCTCGCGTTTGTTGAACATATCGTACAGGATCTGGATGCCAAGGTGGGACATACCGATCTCATACACATCCGGGAACAGGAATGCGCCGCGCAGGGCTACTTTCTCTTTGTCTTTTACGACACTGTTGAATTCATTTCCAATGTATCGCGCAGGCTGCTCAATCTGGAGCAGCACTTCTTCTGGCAATGCTAATTTTCTCATGCAATTCTCTCACTTGTTCTTATTTTTTATTTGTCCAGATACGCCGCAAGCAGTTCCAGCGTATTCTTCACACCGTCCACATGGCTTCTCTCATATCCATGGGATGCGTACACACCTGCGCCGATCAGGGCGTGGCGTGCATCTGCACCGCCGCGGAGAGTTGCCTCCACGTCAGAGCCGTAGTGCGGGTAAACATCCGCCGCATAGTCGATTCCGTTTGCTTTTGCTGCCGCAATCAGCTCACCGGTAAAATCGTAGCTGTAAGGGCCGCCGCTGTCTTTGACGCAGATGGATACCTGGTGCTCTTTACACTCCAGTCCGTCGCCGACACAGCCCATATCAACGGAAAGAATATCTGTCACGCCCGCTGGAACAGAAGCAGATCCGCCGTGGCCGACTTCTTCGTACACGGTGATGTGCTGGTAAACCGGACGGGACGGTGTGACATTTTCTTCTTTTAAATACTTTGCATAGCCGAGCAGGATTGCAACGCTCAGTTTATCATCAAGGAAACGGCTCTTGATGTAGCCCTTCTCGGTGATGCGGGTTCTCGTCTCAAAGCAGACGATATCGCCGGTCTCGATGCCGAGCGCTTTTGTCTCCTCTTTGGAGAAGACCATCTCATCCAGAACGACCTCCATATTGTCGTAGGTGCGGTCCTGCTGGTCGTAGGAACCGTTGACATGGATCGACGGGTTGTTCATCTGGAAGCAGCCCTCGTACCGTTTTCCGTCTCTTGTGATGACAACGCAGTTTTCCGTCTCCGCATTGTTCGGATTCATACCGCCGAGCGCGGTGAGACGAAGACGGCCGTTTCCTTTCACTTCCGCTACCATGCCGCCGAGCGTATCGGTATGTGTCTCCACAAGGACACCGCCGTTTCCTTCACAGCCTTTGGCAAGCTGCACCAGAAGGCCGCCCTTTGTGGTGATCACCGGCTCATAGCCCATCGCTTCGTACTCTGCTTTCAGCCATGCAACAGCATCCTTCGTGTAGCCGGTCGGGCTGTCGATGGAGAGCAGTTTTTTCAGTTTCTCTGTTATAAAATCAACATAAACCTTTGTATTTTTCATGTTTCTTCCTCCATTTTTGTTTCTGTTTTTTCTTCTTTTTTCGAAACATTTTGAAACAGAAACTGCAGATTTTTTTCTTTCCGAAAAAAGATCCTGCCCTTCATCATACCACAGAAATAAATTGGATACAACCATCGGAAAACGGAAAAATGGAAATAAGGAAAATGTAACTGGACAAACTACCCTATGCCATGCTATGTTTGAAGAGGGGGATACATGATTAGCTGTTATTCAAAAAAGTTTCTTCTATAATAAAATAAAGGTCGCCTCAAATTCAAATAAAGGAGTAAAAAAATGGACACAAAAGAACAGGCATCGCAGCCTGCATTACAAACGTTAAAAGAATATGCTGTCATTACCGCAGCTGTTCTGATCATGGACATTGGAATTTATGTTTTTAAATTCCCCAATAATTTTTCTTTCGGCGGTGTATCCGGTATGGCCGTTGTCATCTGCCGGTTTCTTCCGTTCACTGCCTCACAGATCAACCTTTTTATCAACCTGCTGCTTCTGCTGGTTGGTTTTACTGTGCTGGGGCGGAACTTCGGCGTCAAGACAGCCTACGTGACCGTGCTTTCCTCGGTTCTTCTGAACATTTTTGAAAAGCTGTTTCCGATGGCACATCCGCTTACCGATGAGATCATGCTGGAGCTCTGCTTTGCCATTATTCTTCCGGCACTGGCGGCAGCACTGCTGTTTTTTGAGAATGCCTCCGGCGGCGGCACGGACATCATCGCCATGATTATCAAAAAATACTCTACGATGAATATCTCCACTGCCCTGCTGGTTACCGACCTCATCGTTGTCATCCTTGCTTTCCTGATTTTCGATACCCTGACCGGTCTTTGTTCGGTTCTCGGTCTGATAGCAAAAACACTGCTGATTGACAAAACGATTGAGCGGATGAAGCTGAATAAATTTTTTACGATTATCTCCAACAACCCGCAGCCGATCTGCGATTTCATCACAAAGGATCTCAATCACAGCGCAACCCTTTACGATGCCGTCGGCGCTTACTCCGACCAGCAGCGGACGGTCATTCTCACGGTTGTGGATGTGAAGCAGGCCGTCTATCTCCAGCGGTTTATTCATGATACTGAGCCGACCGCATTTATTGCGATCACGAAGAGCAGCGAAATTATCGGAAAAGGCTTCATGCGTTATATCTGATCGATTCAAACCATATTTTTTCACGCAAAAAAATCCGAAGGTTTTTGACGCCTTCGGATTTCTTTGTATGTGCTTATTCTGTTTATTTCTCTTCTGCTTCTTCGGTATCTTCTGCAGGTGCTTCTGCGTTGTGGGAAGCCATCAGACTTACGACAATGGATTCCGGATTGGTCTTTATGGTAATATCCGGGTCAGCGGCCAGGGACAGATCTTTGACACGGATAACATCACCGATCTTCATTTCTCCAACATCAACCATTACCTGATCGACCAGGGATGCCGGATATGCCATGTAGGCAACCTCGTTCAGATCCTCCTGCAGAACGCCTTCTGCGATCTTTTCATGGTTTACAAGGACAATTTCCGCAACAGAATGAACTTTCTCGTTGCTGACCAGTGCCTGGAACTCGATCGAATCGATCTGTCCGGCTACCGGGTTATAATCAACATTTTTGATCAGGACATCGTAAGCGGTTCCGTCGACATCCAGCATAATCTGGCTGCCTTTGTGGTCTGTCTTCAGCAGTTTCTCGACATCTCTTTTTACCATCTTAACTGGAATGGATTCTTTCATCTCTCTGCCGAATACATTGCCGACAACATATCCTTCTCTTCTGAGTCTTTTTGCTTTTACATCCAAACTTCTCTTTTCAGCTTTTAAAGTATTCATTTACCTTTTCCTCCAAAAATCTGATTCTTAGCAGGCTTCTTATCTTGTGAAGGGTGTTAAGTTTGCTTTGCCTTGTGGCTATGAATAAGTTCTTGGAACAGGATGTTTGGGAACATGCAAGGAAGCTTTTGTTTCTTGTTGATTCCTTTTCTTTGTTCTAGCTGTAATATAATACTGCAAACAAAATTTGTCAACCCATCTTTTTTGATTTCACAATTTCTTCACATTTGCAGTTTTCAGCATGCCTCTTTGTACTCCATCAGCTTCTGACGCGCTGTGCGGTTCAGACTGCGCGGTACGGCAATCTCAATCGTTGCATAATGGTCGCCGTGCACGTTCGCATCTTTCATGGATACCATTCCCTTGCCGCGTAGACGGATCTTGCTGCCGGACTGGGTTCCCTCTTTGATCTTGCAGACAACATCTCCGTACAGCGTCGAGACACGCGCTTCACCGCCAAAGACTGCCGTTGTGTATGGAATCTGAATCGTCGTATAGATATCCATTCCACGCCGTTCAAAGCCTTTCTTTTCTTCTACATTGACTTTCAAAAGCAGATCGCCGCGGCGGCCGTTTGATCCTGCATGGCCTTTGCCGCGCAGGCGGATGCTTTTTCCACTCTCGATACCGGCCGGGATTTTAACCAGCAGCGTATTGGTCGTTCCGTCCGGATTCCGCAGGGTAATCTGTTTTTCACAGCCCGATGCAGCCTCCTCCAGGCGGATCGAAACCTCAGCGTGCAGATCGAGATCCTCCGCCGCACCACGACCGGAAAATGCATCCTCAAACGGATGTCTGCTGCTTCCAGAACGCGTATACCGCTCGCTTCCGAATCCACGGCTTTTGCCATGAAACATCTGATCAAAGAAATCGCCGAACATATCGTCCGCGTTTCCTTCAAAATGAAATTCGTGATAGCCGCCGTTGTTTCCGCTTCCGCCGAACGGGTTTCCATACGCACTGCCGTACGGATTTCCGCCGCCCTGCTGGCTGTACGCGCCGGCTCCCTGGTCGAACGCCGCGAATCCGAACTGATCGTACATTTTCTTCTTTTCCGGATCGCTTAAGACAGAATACGCTTCTGTCACTTCCTTAAATTTCTTTTCCGCATCCGGGTTTCCCGCATTCGTATCGGGATGATATTTTTTCGCCAGTTTCCGGTATGCACGCTTGATTTCTTTCTCGTCTGCATTCCGGCTGACGCCTAATACTTCATAATAATCTCTCTTTGTTTCCATCATCAGGCACCTCCAGTCAAGCCTTTTCCTGATTTCCCAGGTGAACAATTCCTGGCTCTTTTTATCTGTTCTATTCGTACTATAACACGCATTTTTCACACTGTCAATTCTTTTCACGGAAGATTCAAAATTCCTATACGAATTGAAAAACCTGCCGTGTACTGTTACAATAAGAGATATACAATTCTCACGATTTTTTATGGAGGTACTTGATTGATGCATTCCATTTTCTGGTTCCGCATTCGGCAGTGGGTGTTGAGCCGCGTTCTTCATCTGACAGAGCATAAGAAACAGACACTCCTTGCAGCACCGGATGCCGTTCTGCAGCTCCCCGCGTTATTCCGGAAACGCCGGATCTCCCGGATTCTCCTGGTGACTACCCCCGGTTTTATCCGCCGCGGAACACTGACGTCTCTGCTGGATGGCTGTAAAAAAGAAAACATTTCCGTCACCATTTTCTCCGAAATCGCCCCGGATCCGCAGATTGAGAGCGTGGAACAGGGTTTCCGTCTTTATCAGCAGATTCAGGCGCAGGCTATCCTCGCCATCGGCGGCGGATCCGTTCTCGATGCAGCAAAGCTGATCGGTGCCCGCGTCTGCTGTCCGAAAAAGACGGTTCCTGCGATGCGGGGCCTCCTGAAAGTCCGTCGGAAACTTCCACAGCTGTTTGCCGTGCCGACGACAGCCGGAACCGGTTCAGAGGCAACGGCGGCAGCTGTCATCACAGACTGTATCGATGGGAAACCATACAAATACGCCGTCAATGACCTCTGTCTGATCCCGGATACGGCAGTTCTCGATCCGCAGCTTACGATCAGCCTCCCGTCCTCTATGACCGCAGATACCGGTATGGATGCCCTGACCCATGCCATGGAAGCTTTTCTTAACCTCTTCGCTTCCCGCAGCGTGCAGAACGCATCCATCGAGGCTGTCTGTGAAATCTTCCATGCCCTGCCCGAAGTCTGGCGAGACGGCACCCATCTTGCCGCACGGCAGGAAATGCTTCATGCATCGTATCTGGCCGGTTTCGCTTTTACCAACAACTTTGTCGGCTACGTCCATGCCATCGCCCACGCCGTCGGTGCACTGTACCACATTCCGCACGGAAGAGCCAACGCGGTTCTGCTGCCTGCTGTTCTGCGCGAATACGGTTCCTGCATTACGCCTAAACTTGCCGTTCTCGCCGATGCGCTTTCTCTCGGCGGAGATACCGTTTCTGAAAAGGCTGAGCGGATGATTGCAGCTATCGAGGCTATGCGCGATTCGTTTGACATTCCATCCACTCTGCCGCACCTTTCGCCGAATGATTACGCAGAAATAGCACGCCGTGCTTTGAAAGAAGCAAATCCCACCTACCCTGTTCCGCAGATCTGGGATTCCGAAAAAATCTTTTCTGTGCTCCGCCGTGTACAATCCTAAAGCCGCTGTTTTCTCGAATTTAAATTTGACAGAACGCAAAAAACATGGTAATTTATTAGAGATATCGCATAGAGGAGTGAATAAAATGAATAAAAGAACCATGAAAAAAATGGCCAAAGCGAAACAGCAGGCTGCAGAAGCTGCAAAAACAGCGGAAACCGTTGTAAAGGCAGCGGCACCGGCAAAAGAAGTAAAACCAATGACTGAAAAAACCTTACATACAGAAGCAGCCGAAGGAAAAGCAGAAGCTGCAAAAGAGCCGAAAAAAGCAACCAAAAAAGAAACCGTTAAAAAAACAGTAAAAAAGGAGACCACGGAAACCATGGCAGAAGCAACCAAAACCCCACGCAAAATGACAAAAGTATCTGATACCGTTCTTGAGATCTTCGAGACAAAAGTATCCATGAAAGATCTCGAAGCAGTCATCAAAAAAGAAGTAAAAGCAAACGGATTAAAAGGCGAGATCAAAATCTACCTGAACGCAGAACAGAGAGCCGCTTACTATACCGTAGACGGACAGGGATCTGACGATTTCAAAGTAGATCTGACCACTCTTGCTGAATAATTTTTCTGTCAGCTGATCTGTCAGAACAGACCAAAAGCGGCATGTCCGAAACAAAGTCTTCCGGATTTTGTTTCGGGCATGTTTTTTGCTGTCTGTTCCCAAACCTAAAAAACGACAAGGTATTTTTCTATGAAAACTGTAAACCATCTCGGAACCGACCCGATCGGAAAGCTGGTTCCCCGTATTGCTTTTCCGAGCATGCTGGCACAGTTCGTGAGTGTTCTGTACAGCATTGTAGACCGTATGTACATCGGCCACATTGCCTCTGTCGGTGATCTGGCGCTCGCGGGTGTCGGCGTCTGCGGTCCCATTCTCACCATGATCGGCGCGTTCTCCTCCCTCATCGGGGTCGGCGGCGCACCGCTGCTCGGCATCCGGCTCGGAGAGAAAAATGAAAAAGAGGCATCCCGCATCCTGGCTAATGCGTTTCTGATGCTTGTTTCCCTGTCCCTCGTTCTGACAGCCGCGGCGCTTTTTTTAACCCGCCCGATGCTGATGGCATTCGGAGCCAGCACCGTTACGTATCCTTACGCCAGAGCCTATTTTATGATCTACGTTTCCGGCTCTGTGTTTGCGCTTTTATCGACCGGCCTGAACCAGTTTGTGATCTGCCAGGGCTTTGCCAGTGAGGGAATGAAATCTGTTCTGCTAGGCGCCGTCCTGAATCTGCTGCTGGACCCTGTGTTTATCTTCGTTCTGCATCTCGGCGTGCGCGGCGCGGCAATTGCAACCGTGCTCTCCCAGATCGCAAGCTGTCTGTATGTGCTGCATATTCTGTTCGGAAAGACGATTCCGATCCGCATCACCTTCGGCGGGTATTCATTTGCGATCATGAAACGCATTCTGACAGTCGGTTTTACTCCGTTTCTAATCATTGCCATCGACAATGTGATGATCATTGCGATGAACGCCGTCCTGCAGCGGTATGCACCCGCCGGACAGGGAGACAGCTTCATCACCTGTGCAACGATCGTTCAGAGCTTTATGCTGATTATTACGATGCCGCTCGGCGGAATCAGCGGCGGAACGCAGTCAATCCTCGCATACAATTATGGAGCTGGAAATTCCAGGCGTATTCTTAAGGCACAGAAAACCATCATCGCACTCTGTGCCGGATTTACGACCTTGATGTTCCTCGTCTCCAATGCCGCCGGAACGCTGTTTGCGCAGCTTTTTACTTCCGATCCGCAGATCGTCTCGATGGTGGTCCGCGCGATCCATATTTCGACACTCTCAGTCATTCCGCTCGGCATTCAGTACGAGATTGTAGACGGCTTTACTGCAATGGGCCGCGTGCGCTATTCGTTTGCACTCTCCTTCTTCCGGAAATTCGTCTACTTTACCGCTCTGTTTCTTCTGCCGAGGTTCTTTGCACTGGAAAACATCTTCTACGTGGAACCTATTTCCGACCTGATCGGGCCGGTTGTCTCAATGATCGTTTACTGGACTTCGATTCAGAAGATTCTGAAACAGCGGGAAGAGGCGGTACGGCTGATGCACACAAAAAAAGCATAAAAAATCTCATATCAAAAAAGCTGTTCTTTTCCGCGGAGTTTTCAAAACTCTCACCAGAAAAGAACAGCTTTTTCTGCTTCTGTTAAAATGTCTTCGGCATCGGAACAGTTTCCTGTACTTTCAGACCGTATTTTGCTGCCAGCTGCAGTGCCTTCTGTTCTGTCTCCGGATTCCAGACGGCTTTCGGCGTATGGGCATCACAGCCGAAAACGGCGGTGTTTCCTTCTTCGCCGGCGATCTTCCAGAACTTCTCGTTCGGATACCATCTTTCTTCCATCAGACCAAGGAAATTGATCTCCAGCGGAATGTTTCTCTTTTTCACCTCACGGCAGAGTCTCCGGTATTCCCGGTCGAACACTGCTTCGTCGCCGTTGAATAAAAAGAGATCCGGGTGTGCCAGATACAGGTATTTTCCGGTATCGATGCCTGCCAGGCACTGGTCCACATACTGTTTCAGGTAGCTTCCGTCTGTTGTTCCATGGCCGCTGTAGAGAATCTTTTCGATCTCATTTCCCAGGCTGTGCTGGCCAAGCACAAAGTACTCAAACGGATAGTCCGACAAAAAATCAATCAGCTGATCCCAGAATCTCGGGAAATACTCTGTTTCGAGTCCGAGATGGATTTCAATATCCTTGTCATACTCTTTTTTCAATGCCAGCACGGTGTTTACATAGCCTTCCACCTGATCGAGCCGCATCCGCATGCCGGAATCGTAGCCGTCCGGAAAGGGATAAGGCGAATGGTCGGAAAAACCGAGAATCTTAAGGCCGCCCTCAATCGCGCGCTCCACATACTCCCGCTCCGTTCCGTCCGCATGGCGGCACCGCCATGTATGGGTATGGTAATTTGCAATCATGATCTGTAACCTTCTTTATTTTGTATCTTATTCTGCTGCTTCTTTGGAGATATCCGTTCCAAAATATTTTTCCGAAAGCTCTGTCAGAGTTCCGTCTTCTGCGAGCTCGCCAAGTGCTTTGTTGACTGCTTCGAGCAGTGTCTTGGTCTCATCACCTTTTTTCATCGGAATGCCGACTTTGGTGGATTCCGGATCGAGGCATGCAATTTTGATCTCTGCATCCGGGTGTGCTTTCATATAATCGTAATACGTTACCTCTGCGTTCAGAGTTGCATCGATACGGCCGCTTAAGAGAAGCTCGAAAGTCTGCTCCAGATCGTCAACACCGGTAACAGTTGCGCCGTATTTCTCGGCAACTTCTGCATACGTACTGGAAATGGTGTTTGCAGTGCTCTTTCCGTCGAGGTCCTCCATGGACTGGATTTCATCGTTAGCAGAGTTTACGATAACAGCGGTGCGGTTGTATGCATACGGATCGGAAAAGCTGTATTTCTCAGCGCGCTCCTCCGTAATATCTACGCCGTTTACCATGATATCATACCGGCCGGAATCGATTCCTGCAAGAAGGCCGTCCCACTCACCCTCTACAAAGGTTGCTTTCACGCCGAGTTTTTCTGCGATCTGCTGTGCCACTTCTACGTCGTATCCAACCAGGTTGTCGTCCTCATCGTGATATGTCCACGGTGCCCAGGTTCCTTCCATTGCTACAACGAGCTCACCCTTGCTCTGGATCTGCTCTAAAAGGTCCCCAGACGCACTTGCGGAAGATGCTGCTGCAGAGGAAGAAGCACTGCTGTTATCTGCTGTGCCGTTTCCGCATCCGGTCAGTAAAAAGGATGATGTCAGGATACCTGCCAGAAATACTGCTGCCATTTTCTTTTTCATAATATTCGCCACTCCTTTTTTGTTTTGTTCTGGAAGAAGCTGCCTTTGCTTCTTCTGTTTTCTTTATTGCAAACTGTCCGGATTCCGTGCTCCGGGCAGGATTTGCCGCTTTGCGGGATACCTTACTCGTAATGCTGTTCAATATTCTGCAAAAATGTTCTCGTCCGCTCTTCCCGCGGATTTGCGAAAAATTCCTTCGACGGACCTTCCTCAACGACAACGCCGTTTTCCATAAAGACAACTTTGTTCGAAACGTTTCTTGCAAAGCCCATCTCATGCGTGACAACGAGCATCGTCATTCCCTCTTTGGCAAGCTGGCGCATAACACCAAGCACCTCGCCGGTCAGCTCCGGGTCGAGTGCTGAGGTCGGCTCATCAAAATAGATAATTTCCGGATCGGTTGCCAGTGCACGGGCGATTGCCACCCTCTGCTGCTGTCCGCCGGAAAGCTGATGCGGATAGTAGTCCGCACGGTCCAGCATGCCTACTTTTTCAAGCGCTGCACGCGCTTTTTCCTCCGCCCTGGTTTTTGGCATTTTTCTGCCGATGATCAGGCCCTCGGTTACGTTATGAAGGGCTGTTTTGTTCAGGAACAGGTTATAGTTCTGAAATACAAATGCGGTTTTCTGACGGATCGCCGCGATGTCTTTTTTGCTGATGTTGTGAAACGGATATTCTTTCCCGTCAAAAATCAGGCTGCCGCCGTCCGCATGCTCCAGAAAGTTGACACAGCGCAGCATCGTCGTTTTTCCCGAACCGCTCGGACCGAGGATTGCAACAACATCGCCCTGGTTTACTTTTAAATCTACACCTTTTAATACTTCCAGGCTGCCGAACGCTTTCTTTAATCCTTTAATTTCCAGCATGGCTTATTCCCCTTTTTTCTGATATGTACTCAGTTTCTTCTCTCCGATTCCCTGCAGCTTCGTGAGCACGGTGGAGAACAGCAGGTAGATCAGTCCTACTTCAATATACAGTGCCAGCGGCTCATGGGTGCGCGCTACAATTCGCTGCGTTACCATAAACATCTCCGTCACGGTGATATTTGCGGCAAGGGAAGTATCCTTTACCATGGCGATCAGAGAGTTGGAAAGCGGTGGGAACGCGGTGCGCATTGCCTGCGGAAGAATGATTCTCCGCATGATCTGCAGATACGACATGCCGACGCAGTAACCGGCTTCGAGCTGGCCTGCCGGAACGGCTTCCAGGGCCGCACGCATCGTCTCGGCACTGTAGGCGCCCTCATTCAGGGAAAAGACGAGAACTGCCGCCGGAAACGGATCGATCAGAATACCGGCACGCGGAAGTCCGTAAAACACAACAAAAAGCTGGACCAGAAGCGGGGTTCCGCGGAAAATCCAGATATAGAAACGTGCAATCTGACGAAGGCCTTTGATGTTTGCAAACTGTACCATAGCCATTGCCGTCGCAATTACAAGTGCAATGGAAAACGAGATTACAGTAAGCGGAATCGTCACCTTAAGGCCCGGCAGAAAGATTTTCCAGAAAGAATCCAGAAGAATATTCCATAATCTTTCGCTCATTTCGATATATCCCCCTTATTTTACATTTTCGAGAATTGCTATGGATAGGATAACACTTCAAGTCCGCTTCAAGTCAAGTGTTTTTTCATATACCCCTCCCCCGCATGCAAGAATCCCCGGGAAACACGTTTTTCAACGGCCCCGGGGACTCTTATTTATGGTTGGTTTTAAGAGGAAGGATCTTGTCTTTTTTATGGTATTATGTTATTTACTGCTTAGTCCTGTGTCACATTAAATGCTCTTGCACCAGGGTATACAGCGGCCGTTCCAAGTTCTTCTTCGATTCGGAGAAGCTGGTTGTATTTTGCAACACGCTCGGTACGGCTCGGTGCACCGGTCTTGATCTGGCAGGTGTTCAGGGCAACAGCCAGGTCTGCGATGGTGGTATCCTCGGTCTCACCGGAACGGTGGGAGGAAATTGCGGTGTAGCCTGCTTTGTGAGCCATCTTGATTGCCTCAAGGGTCTCAGATACAGAACCGATCTGGTTCAGTTTGATCAGGATGGAATTTCCGCAGCCAAGGGAGATACCTTTTGCCAGACGCTCAGTATTGGTTACAAACAGGTCGTCACCGACAAGCTGTACTTTTCCGCCAAGCTCTGCGGTCAGCTCTTTCCAGCCTTCCCAGTCTTCTTCATCCAGAGCATCCTCGATGGAGATGATCGGGTATTTCTCTACCAGTGCTTTCCAGTGAGCGATCAGCTCTTTGGAAGTAAATACAGTGCCGGCTTTCGGCAGTTTGTATTCACCCTTGGTACCTGTCTTCCACTCGGAGGAAGCAGCATCCATCGCGATCTTGAAGTCTCTGCCTGGCTCATAGCCTGCTTTTTTCACTGCCTCAAGAATGGTCTCGATGGCTTCTTCATCGGATTTCAGAGCCGGTGCAAAACCGCCTTCATCTCCAACCGATGTTGCCAGTCCGCGCTCTTTTAAGATGGCAGCCAGTGCATGGAAGACCTCAGCGCACCATCTTAAGCACTCTTTGAAAGAAGATGCTCCAACCGGCATGATCATGAACTCCTGTACATCCAGGCCGGAAGAAAGTGCGTGGCATCCGCCGTTGATGATGTTCATCATCGGAACCGGCAGACGATTTCCGGAAACGCCGCCGAAGAAGCGGTACAGCGGAATCTCAAGTGCGTTTGCTGCTGCTCTTGCGCAGGCAATGGATACAGCCAGAATGGCATTTGCACCCAGGCGGGATTTATCTTTTGTTCCGTCCGCATCGATCATAGCTTTATCTACAGCGTAGGTATCGGATGCATCCATACCTTTTAAGGTATCGTTGATGACGGTGTTGATGTTTTCTACTGCTTTCTGCACACCTTTTCCAAGGTATCTTGCTTTATCTCCATCTCGTAATTCCAGTGCCTCAAACTCACCGGTAGATGCGCCGCTTGGTGCCATGCCGCGTCCTACAACGCCTCCTGCAAGAACAACCTCAGCTTCTACGGTTGGATTTCCTCTGGAATCCAGAATTTCTCTTCCTTTTACTTCCTCAATTTTCAGGCTCTTCACTTTTCGTGTGCTCCTTTCTCGTTTGTTTCTGGAGTTTCCCGCCTGCGAAGTGTCCAGGATCCGCAGACGGTAGATAACAATGATTGATTCGCTTTGGTTAGCCTTTACTAACTATGATTCATTATAACTAATTTTTTAAAAATTGCAAGTGGGTAAAGTGATACTTTTTCTCAGAAATGCAAAATGTTTTTCTGTTCTTATTTTTCCTGTTTCAATGCCTCTTCCAGCGTATGCCATCCAAGCACTGCACATTTCACTCTTGCCGGCATGTGGGAAATATCTTTCAGTGCACCAGCCTCCTCGAGTTCGTCAATCTCCTCGTCGGATGCTTCTCCTTTGATCATGCGCAGAAACAGATTTCCCAGGCGCAGTGCCTCGTCCTTCGTCTTTCCGATGATCATGCCGAGCATAATGTCCGCCGATGCCTGCGAAATCGCACAGCCATCGCCCACGAACGCACCGTCCGTGATCACATCGCCGTCGACTTTTAATTTCAGCCAGATATCATCGCCGCAGCTTGGGTTGACGCCCTCGAGTACGATGTCCGCATCCGGCAGATCATGCTTAAATTCCGGACGCAGATTGTGCTCCGTCAAAATTTCGTTATAAAATCCTCTACTCTCCATAGCCCATTCTCCTTCTGATTGTGGATACACTTTCGATCAGTGCATCAATCTCTTCCGGTGTATTATAAAACATCATGCTGGCTCTTGTCGAACTTCGGACGCCAAGATATTCCAGAAGCGGCTGTGCACAGTGGTGGCCTGCCCGCACATCGATGCCGTCAGAAGAAAGAATTTCGCTCACATCGTGCGGATGCACGCCGTCAATCGTAAACGAAACGATGCCCGTGTGGTTGGCCGGATCTTTGGAACCGAGGATATGAACGTACGGCAGCGCGCCGAGTCCTTCCATAGCACGTTGCGTCAGTTCCAGCTCTTTTTTCTGGATATAATCAAATCCTTTTTCCCGCAGATACCGGATCGCTGCGGCCAGCCCCACCGCACCGGCTGCATTTACCGTTCCCGCCTCAAATTTCTGCGGAACCGGTGCAAAAACGGCTCCGTCGCGGTGAACGGAATCGATCATCTCGCCTCCGGTTAAAAACGGCGGCATTTTTTCCAGCAGTTCCCGTTTTCCATACAGACAGCCGATTCCCATCGGGCCCATCAGCTTATGGCCGGAAAAGGCGAGAAAATCTGCATCCAGCGCCTGTACGTCGACCGGCATATGCGGAACGCTCTGGGCGCCGTCCACAACGACAACGGCTCCCACGCGGTGCGCCATCTCCGTGATTTTCCGGATCGGATTCACGCAGCCGAGCACATTCGATACCTGAGCAACAGCCACAAGACGTGTTCTCTCATTAATGCCCTTTTGGAGCTCCTCATCGGTCAGCTCGCCCTCACTGGTACATTCCAGATAATGGAGCTTCGCTCCAGTCATACGCGACACCATCTGCCACGGAAGCAGATTGCTGTGATGCTCCATGATTGTTACAGCGATCTCGTCGCCTTCCTTTAAAAAGTTCAGTCCATAGCTGTATGCCACAAGGTTCAGGCTCTCCGTCGTATTCCGGGTGAAAATAACCTCCTCCGGCTCTTCTGCATGGATAAACTCCTGCACCGTTTTCCGCGCTTCCTGATAGCTCTCTGTCGCCTCGAGGCTTAATGGATAGAAGCCGCGCAGCGGATTCGCATTTTTCTGTTCGTAAAATTCCTGCACTGCCGCAAGGACACACGATGGGCGCTGGGCCGTCGCTGCGTTGTCCAGATAGATCGTGTCCATTTGCAGCAGAAGCGGAAAATCTTTTCTGTTGTTATCTGTTGTCACGGTCAAGCACCTCCGCAAGCTGTGTTTTTACCTTCTGCTCGATGGCTGCATCACCGATCTTCTGGATTTTTGCCTCCAGTTTTGCCCGCGCCATCGTATTCTCCGACTGCGTGCGGTCCATGCCGCGCGCTCCGAAGTAAAACAGCGTCTCTTCATCGAGTTCCCCAATTGCCGCGCCGTGGCTTCCCTGTACGTTTTCCTCCGCGCAGAGGATCACAGGAATCGTCTTGTTGACTACATCATCGCCGAGCAGCAATACCTGTTCTGTCTCTGCTCCGACGGAATCTGCCGATCCGCGCACAAAGTCAATCGTACCGCGGAAGATCTTTTCTGCCGCATCCATCAGCGTTCCGTCTGCCTGGATCGTGCTCTCTGTCACTTTTCCGAAGTGGCGCACATTCAGGTTCACGTCAAATTTCTGCTGATTCTGCAGAAGATAACCGATTTCCGTCTGCAGCGATGCGTGATCCTTCTGCAGCTCGGTCCAGATGCCGTCATACACATCGCCTTTTCCGACAATAACCTGTAAAAGATCCAGTGCACCATTTTTCTCGCAGATGCATCCGACATCATTTAAAAGCTCCTGTCCCTCACCGCGCATCATCACCTGCACGAGCCGGATGCGGCTGTCTTTTTTCGCGTAAAGTTCTGTCCGCACCGCGAGCTGTCCCGCTGCCTGTGCCGGTTCAAATACCTCGAAAACGGTAAGGGAAGCTCCCTCTTCTGCCGCCGCACGGATCTTTCCGGATGAAACCGTCTCTTTTCCCTGTCCGATGGAAAGCGTGACCTGTTTCGTCTTCCCCTCCTTTGCAGAGACACTCCAGTTTTTCGTCTGCTCCGGTGCAAAAAGAATATCCGTCTCTTTTCCTGCCCCGGTATTTACAGTTTCCGGAAAATCCGTTATCTCATCATCCGCAGACGGCTCTTCCGCGCAGATTTCGCACGGCGCACCCGCCGCCCATTTTACTTTTGTATCATTTAATCCCAGCCAGTACCATGTTTTCGATGGAAGCTGGTTGATTTTCATGCTGTTCTGTTCTTCCATGTGTCTGGCCTCCTTATCCAATGCTGCCCTTCATCTCGAGGCGGATCAGATTGTTCATCTCCACCGCGTACTCCAGCGGCAGTTCTTTTGAAACATCATCCGCGAATCCGCTGACGATGCACGCTCTCGCATCCTCTTCCGTCATGCCGCGCGACATCAGATAAAAGACTGCTTCATCGCTGATGCTTCCGATCTGTGCTTCATGGCCGATGTTCGCATCTTTTGTACGGATATCCATCGCCGGAATCGTGTCCGACCGGGAGATATCATCGAGCATCAGAGACTGGCAGGAAACGGCTGATTTCGTGTTCTTTGCCGCTTTTGTTGCAGAGACTGACGAACGGAAGGTGCTGATGCCGCCGTCCTTCGAGATTGATTTCGTGTTAATATAGGAGCTCGTATCCGGCGCACTGTGGACGACCTTCGCTCCGGTATCGAGGTTCTGGCCCTTTCCGGCGAACGTGATGCCGGTAAATTTCATCTTTGCGCCTCTTCCTTTCAGCACGCTCATCGGGTACAGATAGGAAACGTGGGAGCCGAATGAACCGGAAACCCACTCGATTTTTCCGCCCTCCTCGACCTGCGCGCGCTTCGTGTTCAGGTTGTACATATTCTTTGACCAGTTTTCAATCGTAGAATAACGGAGTCTTGCATTCTTTCCGACAAACAGCTCCACACATCCGGCATGGAGGTTGGCCACATTGTATTTCGGTGCGGAACAGCCCTCGATAAAGTGAAGGTCCGCATCCTCATCGACAATAATCAGCGTATGCTCGAACTGGCCTGCGCCCGGTGCATTCAGGCGGAAATACGACTGCAGCGGGATTTCCACGGAAACCCCCTTCGGCACATAGACAAACGAACCGCCGGACCAGACGGCTCCGTGCAGTGCGGCAAATTTGTGGTCGGTCGGTTTCACCAGTTTCATAAAGTGTTTCCGCACCATATCCGCGTACTCTCCATGCAGCGCACTCTCCATATCGGTATAGACAACACCCTGCGCCGCAACTTCCGCGCGGACGTTGTGATAGACCAGCTCCGAATCATACTGTGCGCCCACACCGGCGAGCGATTTCCGCTCTGCCTGCGGAATGCCGAGACGCTCAAACGTATTTTTAATGTCATCCGGCACATCGGACCACTTTGCTTTCATTTTCGTATTCGGGCGGACATACGTTACGATGTCATCCATGTTCAGACCCTCAATCGACGGACCCCAGTCCGGAATCGGCATCTGGTTGTAGATCTGTAAAGAACGCAGACGGAACAGCTGCATCCAGGCAGGGTCTTTCTTCTCATCCGAAATTTTCTGTACAATTTCCGGCGTCAGGCCGGCTTTTACTTTATAGGCATCCTTTTCATCGTCTTTGAAATCATAGATGCTTCGGTCAATATCCTCTACATAGCTTTTTTCTCTCACAGCGTTTTCATCCTTTCTGTACCTTCGGTTTTACGCCAGTGACTTTTCGTATTTTCCAAATCCGTCCCGGTTGATCTCCTCTACAAGAGATGCATCGCCGGTTTTGACGATTTCACCTTCCACCATGATGTGGGTCTGATCCACCATCAGCGATTCCAGAATCTTCGTGCTGTGCGTGATGATCAGAAGACTTCCTCCGCATTTTCTGCGGTATGCCTCAATTCCGGCAGAAACGGTGCGGACCGCATCGACATCCAGGCCGGAGTCGGTCTCATCGAGAATGGCAAGGGACGGCTCGAGCATCAGAAGCTGCAGGATCTCGGCTTTCTTTTTCTCACCGCCGGAAAATCCGACATTCAGATCACGGTCTGCATACGACGGATCCATCTGCAGAACTTCCATTGCTTTTTCCAGTTCTTTCCGGAACTCAAACAGACGCATCCGTTTGCCGGTCTTTAATTCTACAGCACTGCGGATAAAAGAGCTTAAGGTTACGCCAGGCACCTCAAGCGGATTTTGAAATGAGAGAAACAGTCCCATTTTGGCACGTTCATTGACCGGCTCTTCGGTAATGTTCTTTCCATGAAACCAGATTTCACCTCGCGTCACGTTATATTTCGGATTGCCGAGCAGCGTATTGCCAAGCGTCGACTTTCCGGTACCATTCGGTCCAAGCAGTACATGTGTCTCCCCTTTTCCAATCGTAAGATTGACGCCGTGCAGGATTTCTTTTTCTTCCACATTTACCGTTAAATCTTTCACTGTTAAAAGATTTTTTCCCATATTAATATCCTCCTTATTTTGCTTTGAGGTTAAAATCTCTGTTTTCGCCTCCGATTGTAGACCTTTTTTCCGAGTATTTCAATCGGATTTATATATTTGAAAAATTTTATCAAAAAACGCGCCTGTCGCCGGAAATTTTTTCCGTACAACAGGCGCGTTTTTCAGAAACATCGCTTCAGCCGATTCCGCCAAGTGCGATTCCAAGAATCAGAACCAACACACAGATTGGCACGTAGATATATTTGCAGATCGGATAATAAAGATCTGTGAATTTGTTGTTTCTTCCCTTGTCTACCTGGGACTGCACATATTTTTTACCGCAGATCCAGAAGAACATGACTCCGGCAAGACCGGCACCGAGCGGGCAGATATAAATGGAAAGTACATCCATCCACTGGGATACGATCCCCTGAATCAGAATGGATACCACCACACCGATGATTCCGATTACACCGCAGGATGCGACTCTTCCGAGATGAAATTTTTCCTGTACCGTTGCAATCGGTGCTTCGTACAGGTTAATCAGAGAGGTAAGGCCGGCAAAAAAGACAGCGACAAAGAAAATGATTGCGATCAGCGCGCCACCCGGCATAGACTTCATCAGATTCGGAAGGAAAATGAACAGAAGTCCTGGTCCTCCTGTGTTTAACTGTGCTCCCGTAGTTGCCATCGCCGGGATAATAACCAGCGCAGCAAGCATAGCCGCGAGCGTATCAAAAAATGCTACTCTTCCGGCGGCGGCCGGAATATTTTCTCCATCTGACAAATAGGAACCATAGATCAGTGTTCCGTTTCCGGCTACAGACAGGGAAAAGAATGCCTGACCAAGCGCAAAAATCCAGGTCTTCGGATCTGCAAGTGCTTTTGGTTCCACACGGAAAATATAACGGTATCCATCCGCTGCACCGGGCTGAAAGGCAACATAGATACCAAGTGCAACAAACAGGAGAAAGAAAACAGGCATCAGCACCTTATTGACCTTCTCAATTCCCTTACCAACACCAAATGCCAGAATGATCATCGCAACCACAAGAGCTACGATCTGCCAGAAATTGTTTCCAAACGC
Source organism: Fusicatenibacter sp. (assembly GCF_977045365.1). Classification (NCBI taxonomy): domain Bacteria; kingdom Bacillati; phylum Bacillota; class Clostridia; order Lachnospirales; family Lachnospiraceae; genus Fusicatenibacter; species Fusicatenibacter sp. The sequence continues at coordinate 6,969 of NZ_CDRRUH010000030.1, read as the reverse complement.
AGATGCCATGGATTCAAACGCTCCGGCAAAATCCTCTACGCTCACAGCTGACAGTGTCTTTCCGGTAAAGGTTCCGATCATGTACCTGAAAATCCACCCCATGACAACCGTATAACCGATCGCCATTGCCAGAGAACCCAGCACCGGAATCAGACCAAGCGCCTCTCCGGCTTTTCGTTTTCCTTTCGTTTCACATGCAAAACCGAACGCATCAACCGGACCGGATCTTGTGGCACGGCCAAAACTCATCTCTCCGCTCACACCGGTAAAGCCGATCAGTGCAACGAACAGAAAATACGGAATCAGAAAGGAACCTCCTCCGTACAAAGAAACCCGGGTAGGGAACATCCAGATGTTGCCCATTCCCACTGCAGAGCCGATGCAGGCCAGGATAAATCCCCACCGACTGTTAAATGACTCTCTCTTTTTCATACTGCTCTCCCTTTTTCTTACTTTTTCTGAAGATATCATGGCCAAAGTACCTTTTGACTCCAATATCTTCTGAATATTTTAGCATAAGCTATTGGGAAAAGCTATAGCATTTCTCATCTTCCTGCAACTTCACTTTATATTTTATGCTTTTTTCCGCCTTGCTGCTGCCATTCCCGCGGAGAACAGCCGCAGTGGCGTTTGAAATAGCGGCTGAAATGAGACAGATTGGAAAAACCGCAGATTTCCGCGGTCTGTCCGATGGAAAGTGCCTGATTTGTCAAAAGATTTTTCGCTTTGTCGAGCCGTACTTCAATCAGATCGCTGTGCGGGGTGCTGCTGAAAAACTGTTTGTAATAAGAATAAAACTGGCTTTTTTCCATATTGGCCATCTGGCAAAGCTTTTCTGTCGTCCAGTCTTTCTCATAATGGCTCAACATCTTAAGGCGCAGCTCCTGGAATTCCTGATACAGTCCGGCCGGCTCCTCTGCCGTTTTCTGGTACAGCCGCATACCGCGCGATGCCGTGATCATCATCTGACGAACCAGTGCTTCCTCGTATTCCACTGCGTATGGATCTTTCACAATGTATTCCCTCTGCAAAAGGCGAATCAGCTCATCAATTGCTTCCGTGTTCTGTGGATAAAAAACGGTATTCTGCGGAATTCCATACGTTTCACCCAGATTCTCACCGCACCAGAAATGGACATAGCTGTTGCGAAACTTCTGAACAGCCTGATAATGCTGCTCGTGATCCGGCGTGTAAAAAAGGCAGGCATTTTCCTGTGCAATGAAAATCGCAGTTCTGTCATACACCTTCATCGGCGTTTTAAACAGCAGAAACAGATAGTCCCCGCTACCCTCCGGCCGATATATTGTCTCATAATCGGCGTTGGATCTATTATATTCACAAATATGAACTGAAAATTCCATTCTTCTCGTTTCCCCTTTTCTTTTCTTCTCCCTATTTTACCGCAAAACCGGAAAAAAAGTCAAATTTGCCGGACAAAAATCTCTGGTTTTTTTCTATCTTCCTGCTAAAATTGAAACTATCCAAAGCGAAAGCGAAACGGTGGAATAAAATCACGGACACGCCAGTGATCCTTTGTTTTTCTGGATCGTGTCTGAAAACGAACATTTCTTTTAACAGGAGGATTTTTAAGTATGAAAAAAGCAGAGATTATCATTGACAAATATTTTCTCACCGGAAAAGTTGACAAACGAATCTTCGGTTCCTTTATCGAACATCTGGGACGCGCTGTTTATGAGGGCATTTATCAGGAAGGAAGCACCCTCTCCGATGAGCAGGGTTTCCGAAAGGATACACTGGATCTCGTCAAAGAGCTTCAGGTTCCAATTGTCCGCTATCCGGGCGGAAACTTTGTCTCGGGCTATCACTGGGAAGACAGCGTAGGTCCGAAAGACAAACGGCCTGCAAAACCGGATCTTGCCTGGGGCGTCATCGAGACAAATGAGTTTGGTCTGAATGAGTTTGCGGACTGGTCAAAAAAAGCCGGCAGTGATATTATGATGGCCGTTAACCTCGGAACCCGCGGACCGGAGGATGCCAAAAATGTGCTGGAGTACTGCAACTTCAAGGGTGGCACCTACTACAGCGATCTGAGAAAATCTCATGGTTACCAGGATCCGCACAACATCAGGCTCTGGTGTCTCGGCAACGAGATGGACGGACCGTGGCAGATGGGACACAAGACCGCTTCCGAGTACGGACGTATTGCGGCAGAAACTTCCCGTCTGATGAAATTCATGGATCCGACAATTGAGACCGTTGCCTGCGGAAGCTCCAATCTTACGATGCCAACCTTTGGTTCCTGGGAGTATACGGTTCTGGACGAATGCTATGATGAGGTGGATTACCTCTCTTTACACCAGTATTACGGAAATTATGCAAATGATACGGTTGATTTTCTGGCAAGCTCCAAGGGTATGGATGATTTCATCTCCGGTGTAGTTGCAATCTGCGATGCAGTCAAAGCGAAAAAACACGGCAAGAAACAGATCAACCTCTCCTTCGATGAGTGGAACGTATGGTATCACAGCAACGAACAGGATCAGAAACTGGAAAAATGGGTACGTGCACCTCATCAGCTTGAGGATGTTTACAACTTTGAGGATGCACTTCTCGTCGGAAGCATGCTGATCACACTCCTGCGCCACGCAGACCGTGTGAAGATTGCCTGCCTTGCACAGCTTGTCAACGTTATCGCCCCGATCATGACATCCGATACCGGCGCATGGCGTCAGACCATCTTCTATCCATACATGCATGCAAGCGTATACGGTCGTGGAACCGTCTTAAATACACAGGTTCTGACTCCGGTTTACGAGAGCAAGACATACGGCGAGGCTCCGTATCTTGATTCTGTCTGCATCTGGGACGAGGAAAACGATGCGCTGACCATCTTTGCAGTTAATAAGAGTCTTGATGAAGATATGGAAGTCTCCTGCGATCTGCGTCAGTTCGAAGGATATCATCTGGCGGAGCACATTGTGCTGACAAACGATGATCTGAAAGCAGTCAACACAGAAGCCAATCCAAACCATGTTGTTCCGACCCTTTCGACTGCTACAAGACTGGAAAGCGGAAAAATGCATACCGTTCTTGGAAAACACAGCTGGAATGTAATTCGTCTTATGAAGTAAGTTAAAAAGGACTGCGGCAGGATTCCCGTAGTGGGATCTCCTGCCGCAGTCCTTTTTCGCTTTTTTTCCGACAAAACCCATCCGCTTCCTTTTTTGTTCTGGCGGACAGTTCTTTTTCCTGCAGATCGGTACAATATACCGTTTTAATCGTTTCAATTTTTTTGAATCTTTTTATCTCTGTGCCTGTGCAGCGGTTCTTGCATGGAACATACGGAATACACCAGTCTGCTCGATCAGTTTCGTCAGGCTATAGAAAATGATGGAATCAATCGGCCACATGATCAGGTTCTTTAAAGCACGAGCCGGAAGAAGTACCATGATTCCTTTTCCGTATAACATGCTGATCCAAAGAGTATTCAATAATACGTTAACAATCAGCATAACAATAAACTTGGCCAAAAGCACACGTTTGATGGTCAGCTTTTTACGATAGAAGAAGCATCCGTACAGGAAGGATGCCAGCATCGCATTAAATGTGAATCCGAAAAAGAACGGGCCGTTTGGTTTCAGGAAATATTTCACGACATCGAGAATACCGGAAAAAAGACATCCTGTTACCGGTCCGAACAGGTAATCCACGAGGCGGTTCGGAATTCCGGAGAATCCGATACGAACGTACGGTCCGATATCAATCGACGCTACCTGGTTCAGGATCATAGCCAATGCAGCAAACATAGCACAGGCGGCAAGGGTGGGGACTGCTTTCAGCTCTTTTGCTGACTGCAGAAACATGTTTTTTGTTTCTTTTGTTGTTTCATTTGTGTTTTTTTGCATAAAAAAATTACCTCCTTTACAGATATCTGACTACAATAGGAGATAATCTCTTGTCTCTATCTTCTGTTGCAGCGAGATGCAATTCATATACCGCAAGATTTTCTCTTTTCGTCTCCCTGGCTACTCTCTATCCCTGGAGCACTTTACGCATATGAACTTACTCTGCAGTTGTTTTTGTCCTGCTTATTATATAGTAAAATCCCCTTGGTTTCAAGAGGATTTTACATTTTTTTCCAGGAATTTTGCAGAAAAAATGACACATATTTTTTATGGTCTCTCCGGTGATAAAGCCGAAACAAAGACAATTTTTTTATCCAGCAGATTTCCCATCAGCGCAATTCCTTTTCCCATCGTAAAAGCGGCTGCTACAGTTCCGATTCCAAGGCCTTCCATTCTTCCAAGCCCAAAGAAAGTCAGCAACGCTGTCACCGTAAGGCAGGTAACGTCGAAGCCGATTTTTATTCTGGAGTACGGCACTTTCGTGATATCCGATACCTCTCGCGGAAACAGATCTGTCGGGACAATCGGGAGCTTGCAGCGGTTCGAAAGCGCGATGCCGAAGCAGAGAATCAGATAGCTCAGAACAAAGTACAGCACACGGAGCGGCAGATTCAGTGGCAGACGCGTAATCCAGAGTTCATGAAGATCCATCAGTTCTCCAAAGACAAATCCGACAGCAAAACTGAACAGATAAGTAGGAACAAATTTCTTCCGCATAATCATCAGCGTACAGACAAGCAGCCCCTGAAAAGTATACGTCCACGTTCCAAGTGTAAGACGCGGCATAACCTTCTGAAGCGCATACGGCACACTCGAAATCGCCGAAATTCCAGACCCGGAATGTAGCATCAAAAGAACGCCGAGACTGTTCAGGACAACAACCGCCAAAAGTGCCAGCTCTCCGCGCATGACTTTTTTTTCTGTTTCGTTTTTCATAATAACTTTTCCTCGATTTCTCTTTTGATTCCATACATCCCCCACACCTGCCACCAGGGATTCCGGAGATGTACTTTTTAACCAAGGGAATATTATAAATGATATATATAAAAAATTCAATATGAAATTCGAATGCTTGTTCTTTTCACAAAAAGCAAAGCACCAATGGATTTATTTTCCATTGATGCCTTATTTTTCTGTCTTTGTATTTACAGCTCAATTTCTGCAAAGTCAATATAGAGATCTGGATAAATGCCAGCCTTTACTTTGTCTTTGAAAGAGTATTCTTCTGAATCATCATTTTCAAAATCCCAAACAGTAATCCTATCTTTCGCTGGATCAACAATCCAATACTCTCGAACACCCGCCGTGCGGTACTTAAATAATTTTGTAGAGTAATCCATTCTTTTACTTGATGGGGATACTATTTCAATTACCCAATCCGGTGCTCCGTTGCATCCTTTATCGTTTAATTTGTTGGGGTCACAAACAACTAAAATGTCCGGCTCCACATAGTTATACTCATCTTTATTAAGAAATACTGCAAACGGAGCAGCAAGCACTTTACATGTTCCTTTATGCTGTTTGATATAAGAATAAATGTTTCCTGCTATTTCTGTGGAAATAAGCTGATGTGTAAAACTCGGCGTAGGAGCCATATAATAAATCTGACCGTCAATTAATTCGGCGCGCTCTCCATCTGGAAGGTTATAAATATCTTCTACTGTATATGTTGATTCTTTTGGTAATGGCATATTTTGAACTCCTTTCTATGGCCGAACCTGTCCATTCCCGTATACAATATTTTTAATTGACGTCAGCGCCAGCAGTCCCATTGGGCCTCTGGCGTGGAGTTTTTGGGTGCTGATTCCGATTTCGGCGCCGTAGCCGAATTCGAAGCCGTCGGTGAAGCGGGTGGATGCGTTGACGTAGACTACGGCTGCATCGATTTCGTCCAGGAATTTCTGGGCGTGGGTGTAGTTGTTGGTGATGATTGCTTCGGAGTGTTTTGTGTTGTAGTGGTTGATGTGTGCAATCGCTTCGTCGATGGAAGAGACGGTTTTGATGGACACGATGTAGTCGAGATACTCTTTTCCCCAGTCCTCTTCTGTCGCTTCTTCTGCTTCCGGCATGTATTCTCTTGCCTTTTCGTCTGCGCGCATTTCCACATGTTTTTCTTTTAATCGTTCCTCCAGAACCGGGAGCAGTTTTTCACGTACATTTTCGTGCACCACAATCGATTCACACGCATTACATACGCCGACGCGCTGTGTTTTTGCGTTCAGAATAATATCCACTGCCATGGAAAGATCGGCTGTCTCATCCACGTAGATATGGCAGTTTCCGGTTCCCGTCTCAATCACCGGAATCGTGCTGTTTTCCACGACAGCGCGGATCAGTCCGGCGCCGCCGCGTGGGATCAGGACATCGACATAGCGGTTCATCTTCATAAACTGCGCCGTCGTCTCGCGGGAGGTATCTTCGATCAGAAGCAGGGCGTCTTCCGGCACCTGCTCCTCTTTCAGTGTTTTCCGAAGAGAGGCAACAATCGCCGTATTCGAGTGGATTGCATCGCTTCCGCCTTTTAAAATCACGACATTTCCCGTTTTGAAGCAGAGTGCAAATGCATCCGCCGTCACATTTGGGCGTGCCTCGTAGATGATGCCGACAACACCGAGCGGAACACGTTTCTGTCCGATCAGAAGACCGTTCGGGCGTTTTTTCATTCCCAGCACTTCCCCGATTGGGTCATCCAGTTCGGCTACCTGACACATGCCTTCTGCCATTGCTTCAATCCGGCTTTTGTCCAGAAAGAGCCGGTCCAGAAGTCCCTGAGACATGCCTTTTTCTTTTCCATGCTCCATATCCAGCGCATTGGCCGCGATAATCGTTTCGGCGTCTGCCACAAGATTTTCCGCTGCTTTTTTCAGCACACAGTTTTTCTTCTCCGTCTCCATGATTCGAAGCACTGGCTCCGCCTGGCGGGCTCTTGTTCCGATTTCTTCCAGATTCATCATATTCGTCTCCTCCCTAAAATAATATAGTTAATTACATCTAATCATAGACAAGTGTGTTTAGCTCGCATTCTCAAACCAATAGATTTTTGAATATTTCCATAGTAATTTGCACTTTCTCGCATTAACTTTTTTACAATGTTTTGTTGGGC